>NZ_JACNAC010000049.1:0-49996 GCF_017349775.1 Pseudomonas sp. GW460-12-10-14-TSB1 | reverse complement strand
TCAAGTCACCCTGGACGAACTCGGCTCCACGCCGCACCAGATGTTCCACACCTTCGGCCCGACGCCCGTTGACCCGTACATCCAGGCCCTGCTCAAGGGCAAAACGCGCGAAGCGTCCACCAATGAAGCCGCTTGCGCCGGTGACCAGAATTTTCATGACTTGCTCCGATTGCTTTCGTGTTTCATGCCTGTCGCACACTTGTATTGCATGGGGTATTGCCTGATACCTTGACGCCTTGTGTCACGCCAACGGCACCAACCATTGCGCCGAAGAACGCGCCAGGTGCTCGGTGAGCAGACCCAGCAGTTGGCCACCATTGCGCCAATGATGCCAGTACAGCGGCACATCGATCGGCTTATCTGGCAAAAGCTCCACCAACACACCCCGCGCCAACTGGTCGCGCACCTGCAGTTCGGGCACCAGCCCCCAACCCAGGCCGGCCTCGGTCAGGCGGATAAAGCCCTCGGACGAAGGGCACAGGTGATGCTCGAACCCGCCATCGACCCCCAGCGCCGCCAGGTAGCGGTGCTGCAGGAAATCGTCCGGGCCGAACACCAGGGCCGGCGTCCGGGCCAGGCGCTCGGCTTGCACACCCTGCGGAAAATGCCGCTCAAGGAAGGCCGGGCTGGCCAGGGCACGGTAGCGCATGGCGCCCAGCAGCACGCTGCGGGCACCGGCCACCGGCCGCTCGCTGGCGCAGACACAGGCCGCCACTTCCCCGGCCCGCATGCGCTTGAGGCCCACGGTCTGGTCTTCGACGATCAGGTCCAGAAGCAAGTGCTGCTCGGCACAGAAGTCGCCCACGGCCTCGGCCCACCAGGTGGCCAGGCTGTCGGCGTTGAGGGCAATGCGCAGACGCTCCGGCAGACCTTCCTCGTCCAGGGCCGGCACCTGGCTCTGCAGGTCGCGTTCGAGCAGGCGTACCTGCTGCACATGGTTGAGCAGGCGCCGGCCGATTTCCGTCGGCGCCGGCGGCGTGACCCGCACCAGCACCGGCTGGCCGATCCGCGCCTCGAGCAGCTTGATCCGCTGGGAAATGGCCGACTGCGACAACCCCAGCACCTGCGCGGCGCGCTCGAATCCGGCCTGTTCGATCACCGCGGCCAGGGCGGACAGCAACTTATAGTCGAACATCAGTTTTCCTAATGAGCGATCAGTAATATTGGTTTTTCTTATACAGCCTGCGACCGGAAAATAGCCAGCATGCTTTCTCGTTCAAGGACCTTTTTCATGGCTGGCGAAACCTCCCTCGATACCCTGCTGCGCAGCATGAGCCCGCAGCTCAACCCCGGTGACTACGTGTTCTGCTCCATCGCCGACCGCGCCCTGCTCGAGGGCACCGACGTACTGGGCAGCTTTCGCGAGCAGGAAGGGCTCACGGTGATCCTCGAGCGCCAGCAAGCCGAACGCCTGGGGCTGGGCTTCGACTACGTCGCGGCCTGGATCACCCTGAACGTGCATTCGGCTCTGGAAGCCGTCGGCCTGACCGCCGCGTTCGCCAGCGCCCTGGGCAAGGCCGGGATCAGCTGCAACGTGATCGCCGGCTACTACCACGATCATCTGTTTGTCGGTAAGGCCGATGCCGAGCGCGCCATGCACGTACTGCGGCAACTGGCGGCGGGCGAGGAGTAAACGACATGTGGCAGAGCTACGTTAACGGGCTGCTGGTAGCAGCCGGGCTGATCATGGCGATCGGCAGCCAGAATGCTTTTGTCCTGGCCCAGAGCCTGCGGCGCGAACACCACCTGCCGGTGGCCGTGCTGTGCGTGACTTGCGATGCGTTGCTGGTGGCGGCCGGGGTATTCGGCCTGGCCACGGTGCTGGCGCAGAACCCGACGCTGCTGGCGGTTGCCCGCTGGGGCGGCGCCGCGTTCCTGATCTGGTACGGCAGCCAGGCCCTGCGTCGCGCCTGCTCCAGGCAGAGCCTGCAACAGGGCGAGAACCAGACCGTCCGCTCACTGCGCGCGGTGCTGCTCAGTGCGCTGGCAGTGACCCTGCTCAACCCCCATGTGTATCTGGACACCGTGCTGCTGATCGGCTCGCTGGGGGCGCAACAGACCGAACCCGGCGCCTATGTGGTCGGTGCGGCCAGCGCTTCGCTGCTGTGGTTTTTTACCCTCGCCCTCGGCGCCGCGTGGCTGGCTCCATGGCTGGCACGGCCGAGCACCTGGCGCATTCTCGACCTGCTGGTGGCAGTGATGATGTTCAGTGTCGCGATTCAACTCCTCACCGCCGCATGATTTATTCCAAAAGGCTCTGGAACCTCTATCCCACACAGTTGTTGCGTGGTTATGCCGCACCCCCGGTGCTATGATCCGAACCCTGCGCCGCAAAGAGTACAAACTCCCCGGCGCTTGTCTGGCCGCCCGTGATCGGCCTTGCGCCCACCGCAACTGACCTGATTAGGAGAATCACCATGGCTTTCGAATTGCCGCCGCTGCCTTACGCACACGATGCCCTGCAGCCGCACATTTCCAAGGAAACTCTGGAATACCACCACGACAAGCACCACAACACCTATGTCGTGAACCTGAACAATCTGGTGCCAGGCACCGAGTTCGAAGGCAAAACCCTGGAAGAGATCGTCAAATCCTCCTCGGGCGGTATCTTCAACAACGCCGCTCAGGTCTGGAACCACACTTTCTACTGGAACTGCCTGGCGCCAAACGCTGGCGGTCAACCAACCGGCGCACTGGCTGAAGCCATCAACGCGGCTTTCGGTTCGTTCGACAAGTTCAAAGAAGAATTCACCAAGACTTCCGTCGGCACCTTCGGTTCCGGTTGGGGCTGGCTGGTGAAAAAGGCTGACGGTTCCCTGGCCCTGGCCAGCACCATCGGCGCCGGCAACCCGCTGACCAGCGGCGACACCCCGCTGCTGACCTGCGACGTCTGGGAACACGCTTACTACATCGACTACCGCAACCTGCGTCCCAAGTACGTCGAAGCGTTCTGGAACCTGGTCAACTGGAAATTCGTGGCCGAGCAGTTCGAAGGCAAGACCTTCGTCGCCTAAGCCCGTTTGCAGTCAAAAAAACCCGGCATTGCCGGGTTTTTTCGTTTTACCGGCAAGGGCCCGGCTTGCCGCGCCAGCCCAGCGGGCTAACCTCTCTATTCAGGTAAAAAATCTCCGCCGTCCCTCAAGTTGCAAGGCTTGGCTACCGACATATAACCGATAAGCACGGATATGCTGGCTCCCGGCATTCCAGCCAAGCCTACAGGTGAAATATCCTGGGCCTGATTGTCCCTTTGACTGCCATCACGGGATTGCCAATACTCATGGCAACTTGACGCTACACGCACGGAACAAGGAATAACCCTTTGAAGCTGGAACTCAAAAACAGCTTGTCGGTGAAGTTGCTCCGGGTTGTGCTGCTGTCGGCACTGATAGTGGGCGTAGTTCTGAGCTGCGCACAAATCGTCTTCGATGCTTACAAGACTCGGCAGGCGGTCGCTAATGATGCCCAGCGCATTCTCGACATGTTTCGCGACCCCTCGACCCAGGCCGTTTACAGCCTGGACCGCGAAATGGGCATGCAAGTCATCGAAGGTCTGTTCCAGGACGATGCTGTGCGCATGGCCTCCATTGGCCATCCCAACGAAACCATGCTCGCGGAAAAAACCCGTGAGTTGCAGGCCTCCCCCAGCCGCTGGCTGACCGACCTGATCCTCGGCAAGGAACGCACCTTCACCACCCAACTGGTGGGTCGTGGACCCTACAGCGAATACTACGGCGACCTGAGCATCACCCTCGACACGGCCACCTACGGCCAGGGATTCATCGTCAGCTCAGTGATCATTTTCATTTCCGGCGTACTGCGCGCCCTGGCCATGGGCCTGGTGCTGTATCTGGTTTACCACTGGCTGCTGACCAAGCCGCTGTCGCGCATCATCGAGCACCTGACCACCATCAATCCGGACCGCCCCAGCGAACATCAGATTCCCTTGCTCAAGGGCCACGAGCGAAACGAACTGGGGATCTGGATCAATACCGCCAACCAGTTACTGGCGTCGATCGAGCGCAACACGCACCTGCGCCATGAAGCGGAAAACAGCCTGCTGCGCATGGCCCAGTACGACTTCCTCACCGGCCTGCCCAACCGCCAGCAGTTGCAGCAGCAACTGGACAAGATCCTCATCGATGCCGGCCGCCTGCAGCGCCGGGTCGCGGTGCTCTGTGTCGGCCTCGACGACTTCAAGGGCATCAACGAACAGTTCAGCTACCAGACCGGTGACCAGTTGCTGCTGGCCCTGGCCGATCGCCTGCGGGCCCACAGTGGTCGCCTGGGCGCCCTCGCCCGCCTCGGCGGCGACCAGTTCGCCCTGGTCCAGGCCGACATCGAACAACCCTACGAAGCCGCCGAGCTGGCGCAGAGCATTCTCGACGACCTGGAAGCGCCGTTCGCCCTCGACCACCAGGAAATCCGCCTGCGCGCCACCATCGGCATCACCCTGTTCCCGGAAGACGGCGACAGCACCGAGAAGCTGCTGCAGAAAGCCGAGCAGACCATGACCCTGGCCAAGAGCCGGTCGCGCAACCGTTATCAGTTCTATATCGCCAGCGTCGACAGCGAGATGCGTCGGCGCCGCGAACTGGAAAAGGACCTGCGCGAAGCCCTGAGCCGCGAGCAGTTCCACCTGGTCTACCAGCCGCAGATCAGCTACCGCGATCATCGGGTGGTCGGGGTCGAGGCGCTGCTGCGCTGGCAGCATCCGGAACACGGCTTCGTCCCGCCAGACCTGTTCATTCCCCTGGCCGAGCAGAATGGCACCATCATCGCCATCGGCGAATGGGTGCTGGACCAGGCCTGCCGCCAGCTGCGCGAATGGCATGACCTGGGCTTCAGCGACCTGCGCATGGCGGTCAACCTGTCCACCGTGCAACTGCACCACGCCGAGCTGCCGCGGGTGGTCAACAACCTGCTGCAGATCTATCGCTTGCCGCCGCGCAGCCTGGAACTGGAAGTCACCGAAACCGGCCTGATGGAAGACATCAGCACCGCCGCCCAGCACCTGTTGAGCCTGCGCCGCTCGGGTGCGCTGATCGCCATCGACGACTTCGGTACCGGCTATTCGTCCCTGAGCTACCTCAAGAGCCTGCCGCTGGACAAGATCAAGATCGACAAGAGCTTCGTCCAGGACCTGCTGGATGACGACGACGATGCGACCATCGTGCGGGCGATCATCCAGCTCGGCAAAAGCCTGGGCATGCAGGTGATCGCCGAGGGCGTGGAAACCGCCGAGCAGGAGGCCTACATCATCTCCGAAGGCTGCCACGAAGGTCAGGGTTACCACTACAGCAAACCCCTGCCGGCACGGGAGCTGAGCGCCTACCTGAAACAGGCCCAGCGCAGTAACGCGGCCATCCTCTGAAAGCACGATTGCGCGCATAGGCTTGATCCAGCGCAATCGCTTTCTGAATAGGAAATATTTACAACCACAACCCTTTACACATAATGCAAATCTTTCGCATTATGTCGCAGTTTTGCGCGCCCCTCGCGCCAGTCCACCCCTCTCTCGAAGCAGGATGTTCGCCATGATTCGTATGCCTCTGGCTACCGCCAGTCTGTTGGCCATCGCTATTTCCCTCGCCGGTTGCGGCGAAGGCAAAGACAAGGCTGCCGCGCCGCAAGCCGCTGCTCCAGCCGCCAGCACCGCAGCCCCGGCCACCGCTCCTGCGGCCGGCAAGGTCGATGAAGCGGCGGCCAAGGCTGTTGTCGCGCATTACGCCGACATGGTCTTCGCCGTATACAGCGATGCCGAATCCACCGCGAAGACCCTGCAGACCGCGATCGACGCCTTCCTCGCCAAGCCCAACGCCGACACCCTGAAAGCCGCCAAGGCCGCCTGGGTCGCCGCTCGCGTACCTTACCTGCAGAGCGAAGTGTTCCGCTTCGGCAACACCATCGTCGACGACTGGGAAGGTCAGGTGAACTCCTGGCCGCTGGACGAAGGCCTGATCGACTACGTCGACAAGTCCTACGAGCACGCGCTGGGTAACCCGGGCGCCACCGCCAACATCATCGCCAACACCGAAGTCCAGGTCGGCGAAGACAAGGTCGACGTGAAAGACATCACCCCGGAAAAACTCGCCAGCCTCAACGAGCTGGGCGGTTCCGAGGCCAACGTCGCCACCGGCTACCACGCCATCGAATTCCTGCTCTGGGGCCAGGACCTGAACGGCACCGGCCCTGGCGCCGGCAACCGTCCGGCGTCCGACTACCTGGAAGGCGCCGGCGCCACCGGTGGCCACAACGACCGTCGTCGCGCCTACCTGAAAGCCGTGACCCAACTGCTGGTCAACGACCTGGAAGAAATGGTCGGCAACTGGAAACCGAACGTGGCCGACAACTACCGCGCCACCCTGGAAGCCGAACCGGCTGAAAGCGGCCTGCGCAAAATGCTGTTCGGCATGGGCAGCCTGTCCCTGGGCGAACTGGCGGGCGAGCGCATGAAGGTTTCCCTGGAAGCCAACTCCCCTGAAGACGAGCAGGATTGCTTCAGCGACAACACCCACAACTCGCACTTCTACGACGCCAAGGGCATCCGCAACGTCTACCTGGGCGAGTACACCCGCGTCGACGGCACCAAGCTGACCGGCGCCAGCCTGTCGTCGCTGGTGGCGAAAATCGACCCGGCCGCCGACACCGCACTGAAAGCAGACCTGGCCGCTACCGAAGCCAAGATCCAGGTCATGGTCGATCACGCCAACAAGGGTGAGCACTACGACCAACTGATCGCTGCCGGCAACGACGCGGGCAACCAGATCGTGCGTGACGCCATCGCCGCGCTGGTCAAGCAGACCGGTTCGATCGAACAGGCCGCGGGCAAACTGGGCATCAGCGACCTGAACCCGGACAACGCCGATCACGAGTTCTGATCAGCGTTGCGGGAATGAAAAGGCGACCTTCGGGTCGCCTTTTTTGTGCCTGCAGTCCTGTAGCCGCTGCCGCAGGCTGCGATAAGGCCACAGGCCTTCAGCAATCTTGAAACCCTGCGCCCCCTTCGGTGGCGAGCGCAGCCTGCGGCAGCGGCTACAGGACCAGGAAGGCTCGAACCACAGTTGTCCCACGTCAAACGGAACGATAATTCCTCTTATTCAAACTCCCCTGCCCTGTTAGACTTTGCGCCCTTGTTTTGCTCGTCCTGCAGGATATCCGATGCCCCGATCGCTGCTTCGCTGGTCTGCGCTGTTCATGGCCTTGAGCCTGAGTGCCTGCGATGACGCCCCGCGTTTTACCCAGGCCGAGCCGGGTGAAGCGCGTTCCGGCGGTGAAGCGACCGTGCGCAAGAGCGACCAGAACGCCTTTTCCATGCCGTCGGCCAATCTGTCGCCGACCCGGCGCCTGGACTTCAGCGTCGGCAATAGTTTCTTCCGCAGCCCCTGGGTGATCGCCCCCTCGACCACCACCGCCCGCGACGGCCTGGGCCCGCTGTTCAATACCAACGGTTGCCAGAACTGCCATATCAAGGACGGCCGCGGCCACCCGCCGACGCCCGACTCGGACAACGCGGTGTCGATGCTGGTGCGCCTGTCGATCCCCAATGAGCCGGCCTACGCCAAGGTCATCGAGCAGATGGGCATAGTGCCCGAACCAGTGTACGGCGGGCAGTTCCAGGACATGGCGGTGCCTGGCGTCGCTCCGGAAGGCAAGGTGCGGGTCGAGTACGAGCCGCTGACCCTGCGCTTCAAGGACGGCAGCGAAGTCGAACTGCGCAAGCCAAAGCTGCAGATCACCCAGCTCGGCTACGGCCCGATGCATCCCGACACCCGATTCTCGGCCCGCGTGGCGCCACCGATGATCGGCCTGGGCCTGCTCGAAGCCATCCCCGAGGCAGCGATCCTGGCCAATGCCCAAGCACAAGCCAAGGCCAACAACGGCATCGCCGGACGGCCGAACCGGGTCTGGGACGACGCCCAGCAAAAGACCGTACTCGGGCGTTTTGGCTGGAAAGCCGGACAACCCAACCTCAATCAACAAAATGTTCACGCGTTCTCTGGTGATATGGGCCTGACCACCCGCCTGAGACCCTTCGATGACTGCACCGACGCCCAGACCGCCTGCAAGCAAGCCCCCAACGGCAACGGGCCGGATGGCGAACCGGAAGTCAGCGACAACATCCTGCGCCTGGTGCTGTTCTACAGCCGCAACCTCGGGGTGCCGGCGCGTCGCGATGTTGGTTCGCCACAAGTCCTGGCTGGCAAGAACCTGTTCTACCAGGCCGGCTGCCAGTCCTGTCATACCCCCCAGTTCACCACCGCCGCCGATGCCGCGGAACCCGAGCTGGCCAATCAGGTGATCCGCCCTTACAGCGACCTGCTGCTGCACGACATGGGCGAAGGCCTGGCCGACAACCGCAGCGAATTCCAGGCTGGCGGCCGCGACTGGCGCACCCCGCCGCTGTGGGGGATCGGCCTGACGCAAACGGTCAGCGGCCACACCCAGTTCCTGCATGACGGTCGCGCCCGCAACCTGCTCGAAGCCGTGCTCTGGCACGGCGGCGAAGCCCAGGCGGCGCAGCAACAGGTTTTGTCCTTCAATGCCGAACAGCGCGCTGCGCTGCTGGCATTCCTGAATTCTCTTTAACGCCTTCCTACAAGAACCGGGAGCCCGAACATGTTCCGTCCCAAGCTGTTGTTCACCAGCCTTGCCGCGCTCGCCCTGGGCGCCTGCTCGCCGCAGGACCCACAAGCCGTGACCTCGGCGGCCATCGCCAAGCAGGTGATCCTGCCGACCTACAGCCGTTGGGTCGAAGCCGACCGCCAGTTGGCGATCAGCGCCCTGGCCTTCTGTGAAGGCAAGCAAAGCCTGGACACCGCCCGCGCCGACTTCCTGCACGCGCAGAAAGCCTGGGCCGAACTGCAACCCTTGCTGATCGGTCCGCTGGCCGAGGGCAACCGTTCCTGGCAGGTGCAGTTCTGGCCGGACAAGAAGAACCTGGTCGGCCGTCAGGTCGAACAGCTGGTCACCGCCACGCCGCAGATCGACGCCGCCGCCCTGGCCAAATCCAGCGTCGTGGTACAGGGCCTCTCGGCCTACGAGTACATCCTGTTCGACGCCAAGATCGACATGGCCGACAGCGCGCAGAAAGCCCGCTACTGCCCGCTGCTGAGCGCCATTGGCGAACGCCAGAAGCAACTCGCCGAAGAGATCCTGTCGCGCTGGAACACCAGCGACGGCATGCTCGCGCAGATGAGCAAGTTCCCCAACCAGCGCTACGCCGATTCCCACGAGGCCATCGCCGACCTGCTGCGGGTCCAGGTCACCGCGCTGGACACCCTGAAGAAGAAACTCGGCACGCCGATGGGCCGTCAGAGCAAGGGCATTCCACAGCCGTTCCAGGCCGACGCCTGGCGCAGCCAGTCGTCCATGCAGAGCCTGGAAGCCAGCCTCGCCGCAGCCCAGACCGTCTGGGCCGGGGTCGACAACAAGGGCCTGCGCGGCCTGTTGCCGGCCGAGCAGAAGCCGCTGGCCGACAAGATCGACGCCGCCTACGCCGCCTCGCTGAAGCTGTTCGCCAGCACCCAGCGCTCGCTGACCGAGCTGCTGGCCGACGACGCCGGCCGCCAGCAACTGAACGATATCTACGACAGCCTCAACGTCGTCCACCGCCTGCACGAAGGCGAGCTGGCCAAGGCGCTGGGCATCCAACTGGGCTTCAACGCCAACGACGGTGACTGATCATGCTGCGACGTCAGGCTCTGGCACTCGGCAGCCTGCTGCTGAGCGCCGTCACGCTGGGTGGTTGGACGCTGTTCAAGCACAAGGACCAAGGCCCGCTGCTGCTCTCGGCGCGGGATGACGGCGACGGCAAGCACTACGCCGTCGGCTATCGCCTGGATGGCCAGCAAGTGTTCGCCACCCAGGTCGGTCAACGCTGCCATGACATCGTCAACCACCCGACGCTGCCGATCGCCCTGTTCGTCGCCCGCCGCCCGGGCACCGAAAGCTACCTGATCGACCTGCGCGACGGCGCCTTGCTGCAAACCCTGGCCTCGCAGCCCAACCGGCACTTCTATGGCCACGCGGTGATCCACAAGAGCGGCGACTGGCTGTACGCCACCGAGAACGACACAAGCGATCCGGGTCGCGGCCTGCTCGGGGTGTATCGGTTCGAGGGCGAACGCCTGGTGCACAGCGGCGAGATCCCGACCCACGGCATCGGCCCGCACCAGGTGTCGTGGATGCCGGACGGCGAAACCCTGGTGGTGGCCAACGGCGGGATTCGCACCGAAGCGGAAAGCCGCGTCGAGATGAACCTCAACGCCATGGAACCGAGCCTGGTGCTGATGCAGCGCGACGGCAGCCTGCTGAGCAAGGAAACCCTGGCCCAGCAGATGAACAGCGTGCGCCACATGGGCATCGCCGGCGACGGCACCATAGTCACCGGCCAGCAGTTCATGGGCGACGCCCATGAGTCGTCGCAACTGCTGGCGATCAAGCGCCCGGGGCAACCGTTCCAGGCTTTCCCGGTGGCCGAGCACCAGTTGCAGGCAATGGGGCATTACACCGCCAGCGTCGCGGTGCACAGCGAACTGCGCCTGGTGGCCCTCACCGCCCCGCGCGGCAATCGCTTTTTCATCTGGGACCTGGACAGCGCCGAAGTGCGCCTGGACGCGCCCTTGCCGGACTGTGCCGGGGTCGGTGCGGTGGCGGACGGTTTTGTCGTGACCTCGGGTCAGGGGCGTTGCCGCTTCTACGACTGTCGCCAGAAACAACTGGTGGCAAAGCCCCTGGATTTGCCGGCAGGGCTCTGGGACAACCATTTGCACCTGGTCTAGCTTTCGCCTGCGCGCAGGATCGGAAAGCGGAGCCCCAGATGACCGGATTGTCATCTGGAAGCCCCCGGAAAGTCGGAGTAATGTCTCCGGCAATCAGCTTGGTTTTCCCTGCTTGGTTTTCCCAGCTTTGTTTTCCAAGGGACCGGAATATGCTGCGTCGCCGCATGCTTATCATGTTGGGTGTCGTCCTGCTGATCCTGCTGTCGCTGGCGGGCTACAAGGCCTTCTCCATCTATCAGCAGGTCAAGCTCTTCTCGGTGCCCAAGCCGCCGATCAGCGTGGCCGTGGCCACGGCTCGCGAACAACCCTGGCAAACCCGCCTGCCCACGGTCGGCACCCTCAAGGCCCTGCAGGGGGTCAACCTCAGCCTGGAAGTGGCCGGCACCGTCAAGGAACTGCAGTTCGAGTCCGGGCAAAAGGTCACGTCCGGCCAGCCCTTGCTGCAACTCGACAGTGCCGTGGAAAGCGCCCTGCTGGAAACCGCCCAGGCCGACCTGGGCCTGTCCCAGCTGGATTTCGGTCGCGGCAGCCAGCTGGTAGGCAGCCAGGCGATTTCCCGCGGCGAATTCGATCGATTGTCGGCGGTGCTGCAAAAGAACAAGGCCACGGTCAATCAGCTCAAGGCGGCGCTGGCGAAAAAACGCATGCTCGCGCCCTTCAGCGGCACCATCGGCATCCGCCATGTGGATGTCGGCGACTACCTGGCCAGCGGCACGGTGATCGCCACCCTGCAGGACCTCAGCAGCCTGTATGTCGACTTCTTCGTCCCGGAACAGGCGGTGCCGAAAATCGCCCTGGGGCAATCGGTCAGCGTGATGGTCTCCGCCTATCCGGCGGACCAGTTCACCGCCACCATCAGTGCCATTAACCCCAAGGTCGAAGACACCACGCGTAACGTGCAGGTGCGCGCCACCCTGGCCAACCCCGACGGCAAGCTGCTGCCCGGCATGTTCACCAACCTGCAGGTGCTGCTGCCCGATCCGCAGCCCCGGGTGGTGGTCCCGGAAAGCGCCATCACCTACTCCCTGTATGGCAATTCGCTGTACGTGGTCAGTGAGAAAAAGGCCGACGACGGCAGCCCGGAAAAAGACGACAAGGGCCAGCCGGTGCTGATCGCCGAACGGCGCTTCGTTGAAACCGGCGAGCGGCGCAACGGGCTGGTGCTGATCAACAAAGGCGTGAGCAACGGCGAACAGGTGGTGAGCGGCGGGCAGATCAAGCTCGACCATGGCGCCCACATCACCACCACACCGGACAAGACGCTGCCCGCCGAACAGAACGGCCAGCCACGCGCGAACTGATCAAGGAGTCCTCATGGCTTTTACCGATCCGTTCATCCGTCGTCCGGTCCTGGCCACCGTGGTCAGCCTGCTGATCGTGCTGCTGGGCTTCCAGGCCTGGAGCAAACTGCCTCTGCGCCAGTATCCGCAGATGGAAAACGCCCTGATCACGGTGACCACCGCCTACCCCGGAGCCAACGCCGAGACCATCCAGGGCTATATCACCCAGCCGATGCAGCAGAGCCTGGCCAGCGCCGAGGGAATCGACTACATGACCTCGGTCAGCCGCCAGAACTTCTCGGTGATCTCGGTCTACGCCCGTATCGGCGCCAACAGCGACCGCCTGTTCACCGAGCTGCTGGCCAAGGCCAACGAGGTGAAAAACAAGCTGCCCCAGGACGCCGAGGACCCGGTGCTGAGCAAGGAAGCCGCCGACGCCTCGGCACTGATGTACATCAGCTTCTTCAGCCAGGATCTGAGCAACCCGCAGATCACCGACTACCTGTCGCGGGTGATCCAGCCGAAACTGGCGACCCTGCCGGGCATGGCCGAGGCCGAGATCCTTGGCAACCAGGTGTTCGCCATGCGCCTGTGGCTGGACCCGGTCAAGCTCGCCGGCTACGGCCTGAGCGCCAGCGACGTGACCAGCGCGGTGCGCCGCTACAACTTCCTGTCCGCGGCCGGCGAGGTCAAGGGCGAGTACGTGGTCACCAGCATCAACGCCAGCACCGAGCTGAAATCCGCCGAAGCCTTCGCCGCCATTCCCCTGCGGACCGAGGGCGACAGCCGGGTACTGCTCAGCGACGTGGCACAGGTGGAAATGGGTGCGGAGAACTACAACGCCATCAGCTCCTTTGGCGGCATTCCTTCGGTCTATATCGGCATCAAGGCGACCCCCAACGCCAACCCGCTGGACGTGATCAAGGAAGTGCGCAAGATCATGCCGGAGCTGGAGGCCCAGCTGCCGCCCAACCTCAAGTCCGAGATCGCCTACGACGCCACGCTATTCATCCAGGCCTCGATCAACGAGGTGGTGAAGACCCTGTTCGAAGCCGTGCTGATCGTGATCGTGGTGGTGTTCCTGTTCCTCGGCGCGCTGCGTTCGGTAGTGATCCCGGTGGTGACCATTCCGCTGTCGATGATCGGCGTGATGTTCTTCATGCAGTTGATGGGCTACTCGATCAACCTGCTGACCCTGCTGGCGATGGTGCTGGCCATCGGCCTGGTGGTGGACGACGCCATCGTGGTGGTGGAAAACATCCACCGCCATATCGAGGAAGGCAAGACGCCGCTGGACGCGGCCCTCGAAGGCGCCCGGGAAATCGCCATGCCGGTGGTGTCGATGACCATCACCCTGGCGGCGGTCTACGCCCCCATCGGCTTCCTGCAGGGGCTCACCGGGGCGCTGTTCAAGGAGTTCGCCCTGACCCTGGCCGGCGCGGTGGTGATTTCCGGCATCGTCGCCCTGACCCTGTCGCCGATGATGTGCGCCCTGCTGCTGCGCCACGACGAAAACCCCAGCGGCCTGGCCCACCGTCTCGACCTGATTTTCGAGAGCCTCAAGCGGCGCTACCAGAGCCTGCTGCATGGCACCCTCAACACCCGGCCGGTGGTGCTGGTGTTCGCCCTGATCGTGCTGTGCCTGATCCCGGTCCTGCTCATGTTCACCAAGTCGGAACTGGCCCCGGACGAGGACCAGGGCATCATTTTCATGATGGCCACCGCACCCCAGCCGGCCAACCTGGATTACCTCAACGCCTATACCGACGAGTTCCTGGAGATCTTCAAGACGTTCCCCGAGTACTACTCCTCGTTCCAGATCAACGGCTTCAACGGCGTGCAATCGGGGATCGGCGGCTTCCTGCTCAAGCCCTGGAACGAGCGCAAGCGCACGCAGATGCAGATCCTGCCCGAAGTCCAGGCCCGGCTCGCGGGCATCGCCGGGCTGCAGGTCTTCGGTTTCAACCTGCCATCCCTGCCGGGCACCGGCGAGGGGCTGCCGTTCGCCTTCATCATCAACAGCCCCAACGATTACGAGTCGTTGCTGGAGCTCTCCGACCGGGTGAAGAAGCGCGCCATGGAGTCGGGCAAGTTCGCCTTCGTCGACATCGACCTGGCCTTCGACAAGCCGGAAGTGGTGGTCGACATCGACCGCGCCAAGGCGGCGCAGATGGGCGTGTCGATGCTGGACCTGGGCGGGACCCTGGCCACCTTGCTCGGCGAGGCGGAAATCAACCGCTTCACCATCGAGGGGCGCAGCTACAAGGTCATCGCCCAGGTCGAACGGCCTTATCGCGACAACCCCGAATGGCTGAACAACTACTATGTGAAAAACGCCAGGGGCGAGGCGCTGCCGCTGTCGACCCTGATCAGCGTCCACGATAGGGCCCGCCCGCGACAGCTCAACCAGTTCCAGCAACTCAACGCCGCCACCATTTCCGGGTTCCCGGTCGTCAGCATGGGTGAAGCCATCGATACCGTGCGCCAGATCGCCGAGGAAGAAGCCCCGCCGGGCTACGCCTTCGACTATGCCGGGACCTCACGACAGTTCGTCCAGGAAGGCAGTGCGCTGTGGGTGACCTTTGGCCTGGCGCTGGCGATCATTTTCCTGGTGCTGGCGGCGCAGTTCGAGAGTTTCCGCGATCCGGTGGTGATCCTGGTGACGGTGCCGCTGTCGATCTGCGGGGCCTTGATTCCACTGTTTCTCGGCTGGTCGAGCATGAACATCTATACCCAGGTCGGGCTGGTGACCCTGATCGGCCTGATCAGCAAGCACGGGATCCTGATCGTCGAGTTCGCCAACCAGCTGCGCAAGGACCAGGGACTGACGCCGCGCGAGGCAGTGGAAGCTGCCGCGGCCATTCGCCTGCGGCCGGTATTGATGACCACCGCGGCGATGGTCTTCGGCATGGTGCCGCTGATCCTGGCCACGGGCGCCGGCGCGGTCAGCCGGTTCGACATCGGCACGGTGATCGCCACGGGGATGTCGATCGGCACCCTGTTCACCCTGTTCGTGCTGCCCTGCATCTACACCCTGCTGGCCAGACCGGACAAGTAAAGAGCTCCCAATAAAAAAGGCCTCGCGATGCGAGGCCTTTTTATCGGGCTTTATGGTCTTCAACTCTGCGGCCTCATTCCCTGAGTCAAGCCGAACATGAACAACAACAGGTCACGATCGGGTTGGGCTGCCTGGGTCGCCTTGACGACCCGTGGCAACGGGCAATGCGCATCACCCTGCGCCGTGCTGAGGACTTCCATGCGTGGCTGCTCCCATGCAGCCACCGCCAAGGATGCAACTGCCAAGGCTCCTATTAAAAACAAACCTCGTGCAATTTCGAGCTTCATCACTATAAGCCTTTGATAGCGCTGCCAAACGCCGTCCTATAAAAATAGTAGAGTTTGTCCCAGTCCGTGGCACTCCACGACGAGTGGCGACGCAATTGTTTCATGTCATGGGCGGCGGCCCGTTTAGCGGTCAGGCGCTGGCGGCATTTCTCGAAATCCAGCAGCGCGATATCCACCTTCGCCGCTGCGCCTTCACCCATGACCCGTACGAACACATGCTTGCTATACAGGCAGCCATGCTGCCAGCGGCCCCGGTGCATGCGCGCCAGCGTGGCCGCCAATTCCTTGAGTACAGACTCGTGCAGGGCCTCGCCGTGCCGCTCGCGCTCGCCAGCGGCATACCAGTGGTCGATTTCCACAAAGCCGTCCAGCGCCTCGGTCACCAGCAACGCACGCCACTGGCCCTGGGAATCACGCTGCGCACCACAGAACACCAGGTGCGGCACCTCCACGTTGAGCTGGCTCAGGCCCTTGAGCGCATCCTGCTCGCGCAGCACCGTGGGACGGCCGAAGGGGTGCAACCAGCTGCGATATATATGGCCGATCTGGCGCTTGGCATACAGCACACGCCCGTCAGTGCCCGGAAGACGTTGGACACCGCTTTCCCCGCCTCGACGTTGATTGGGCTCTTCGACCCACTCCCCCTGCTGATTCCAGAAGTAATCGAAACGGTCCGCAGCAGCGACTTCCATTCCCGGTGCACATTCAACGGCCATCCTGTTACCTCTTGCGTAATACGTAGACCCGCCACATGGCATAGAGCGGAAAAAAGTCCAGATGATCCTGAACGCGAAACCCGGCCTGCTTGAATTCTTCTTCAACCGTGGCAGCCGGTAACACAAAACGGTTCTGGTAACCTTCCTGCCCGGATTCCTCCTTGCGCCGGACTTCCATGCGCTTGCGTTTCCAGGCCTTGAAGTTGCCATCGACCCACAGTGAAACGATCACGCTGTCCCGGGTAACCCGCTGGAACTCCCGGAGCAGAGCCAGGCGATGGGACGACTCGCCAATGTGATGCAGCAGCCGCATGCAGAAAATGCTGTCGACGGCGTTGTCCGGTAAGTTGATGTCGAAGGCAGACGTCTGCAAGGGTTGTACCCGTTTCACCACCTCGGCCGGTTGCGCCACCGTGGCGATCTTCAACATCGCCGCGGAGTTGTCCGCACCGATGATCACCCGGTTGGGTTTCTCCGCCAGCAACGGCCAGAAACGCCCGGCACCACAGGGCAGGTCAAGCACCAGCCCCGGCTCTCCGGCCATGGCCAGCGCGGCACGCGCCAACTGCTCGTCACGCTTGTGGGACATCCGGCGAGCTACGCCATCCTGATGCTTGAGCAGATACTCCTGAGCATGTTGTTCGTCGTACTTCTCGGAAAATTCCAACTTGATCGGGGTCGCCATCACACAGTCTCCTGAATCTGATGGCCTCACCTTAGGCAGCGGCTTGTCAGCGTCAGGTCATGTCTTTGTGAAAACTTCGTCCGGTCCAGAGCGGAAATATTTCAGGGTTTTACAGGCTCTGACAGATGGCCTGGGGCCATCAACCAGGGAAATTCCCGACCTGACGGCCCACGCAGAAGCCATAGAGACCCGTCATGCCGTGCGACGGTTCAACTCGACATGAAACCGGCAGCCGTTGGGCTCCATGGTGCTGAGGCTGACGCTCCAGCCTTGGTCCTCGCAGATCCGCTGCACCAGCGACAAGCCCAGGCCCAGGCCCTCGCCGCGCTTCTCGTTGCCGCGCACGAAGGGTTCGAACATCGCCTCGCGTTTCTCCTCGGGAATGCCGACACCGCTGTCCTCGACCACAAAGCCGCGGGGCTCCAGACTCAGGCGAATGAAGCCCTGCTCGGTGTAGTGCAGGGCGTTACGCAGCAGGTTGCCCATCACCGCGTGCAGGAAGGTGGCGTTATAGCGGGTGTCCAGTGGTTGGCCGGCATCGAAGATCAGCTCCAGGCCCTTTTGCCGGATCGGTCCCCCCCACAGCCCCATCAGGTCTTCGGCCACCTGGCTCAAGCTCGCCTGGGGCGACATGCCGCCGTCTTCGCGCTGGGCGCGGGCCAGCATCAGGAAAGTCTGCACCAGCTCGCGCATCTCGCCACACGCCCGGGCGATACGCTCGACCTGGGCCCGACCGCGCTGGTCGATCGCCGGGTTTTCCAGTAACAGCTCGCAGGAGCTGGCCAGTACCATCAGCGGCGTACGCAGTTCGTGGCTGACATCGCTGGTGAACAGCCGCTCGCGGTTCAGGGCCTGGCGCAGACGTCCCAGGGTGGCGTCAAAGGCCACCGCCAGCTCCCCTACTTCGTCGGCCGCGTAGTCCGGTGCCAACGGCGGCGCCAGCCCCAGCAGTTGGTCGCGATGCCGCACCTGACGCGCCAGCCTCACCACCGGCGCCATGACCCGGCGCGCCAGTACCCAGCCGAGGAACACCGCCAAGGCCAGGCTCAGCACGAAGCCCACCAGCACCACCGCGAAGAGCACCCGTTCGCGCTCTTCGAAATCGCTCTGATCCTGCAGCAACACGTAGCGCCGACCGTCGACCACCTCGACCATGGCGTGGTACGACAGCTGTTCGCGGAATACCTCATGAAAGCCCGGATCCAGGTGCCGCAGATCCTTGGGCAACTCGAAGTCGCCACGCCCGCCGCTGAAGTAAAACAGCTGGTCCGGCTCGGGACGGTGGCTCCAGTCGGAAACGTTGTCCATCAACAGCAAACGCTGAAGGTCGCCCCCCAGGCCCGCGGAAATCAGCTTCTCTTCCACCAGGTGCACCGTCGCCACGATACCCAGGGCGAAGGCTCCAGCGACCAGCGCACTCATCAGCGCAAAGGCGATGATGATCCGCTGGGAAAGGCTTTGCTTAAACTCCATCACGACCCTCGGCCAGGCGGTAACCGACCCCGTGCACGGTATGCAGCAACGGTTTGCCGAACGGCTTGTCGATCACCTGGCGCAATTGGTGGACGTGGCTGCGCAGGCTGTCGCTGTCCGGGCAGTCGTCGCCCCACAGCGCTTCTTCGAGGATTTCGCGGCGCAGCACGTGCGGGCTCTTCTGCATCAGCACCGCCAGTAACTTGAGCCCGACCGGGTTGAGCTTGAGCAGGCGCCCTTCGCGAGTGACCTCCAGGGTATCGAGGTCATAACTCAGGTCGCCGACCTGCAGGGCCCGGCGTCCGCCGCCCTGGGTGCGGCGCATGACCGCCTCGACCCGCGCGGCCAGCTCGGACAAGGCGAAAGGCTTGACCAGGTAATCGTCGGCCCCGGACTTGAAGCCCTGCAGGCGATCGTCCAGTTGATCGCGGGCAGTGAGCATGATCACCGGCGTATCGCGGCGGGCATCTTCGCGCAGGCGCTTGCACAGGGTGTAGCCATCGATACCCGGCAGCATGATGTCGAGCACGATCAGGTCGTAATGTTCGGTGGCGGCCAGGTGCAGGCCCGACAGACCGTCCTGGGCACAGTCCACGGTGTAGCCTTTAAGCCCCAGGTAGTCGGCCAAGTTGGCCAGAATATCGCGGTTGTCTTCAACCAGTAGAATTCGCATGGGCACTCTCTCCGCACACAGTTACGGCCGTCTTGGCTCGCGCAGCTTAAGGCCAAGTGTGGCTGACGGCTAGGGTTGTTCAATCCCCCGTGGCGAATGCCGCCGCAGGGTTCCAGGGCCTTGACGAGTTTTTCACCCAGGGTTCACACGCTGACGACAAGGGCCGCTCCAGACTCCGCGGGAACCCGCGACCGCAACGCTTCCCTCGAAGGACTTTCCATGGCTCCGACCCTCGCCCGCCCCGCCTCCAGAGCGCTGAACTGGTGGATCTGCCTGGGCGTTCCCGCCCTGGCTGCCGTCAGCTTGCTGCTGCTTGAACTGACCTCCCTGGACATGGACCTGGCCCACTACTTTTATGACCCCGCCGCTGGTGGCTTCATCGGCGGCCACAGTTATTTCCTGGAAAATATCCTGCATGACCGGGCCAAGCAGGTGGTCATCGTCTTTTCGGTGCTGGCCATTGTCGGCTTCATCGGCGCCTTCTTCGTCCAGTGTCTCAAGCCGTTCAAGCGCGAACTGGGCTGCCTGGTGCTGTCGCTGGGCCTAGCCACCGCCTTCGTCACCCCGGTCAAGGCAGTCACCGCCGTGCAGTGTCCCTGGAGCCTGAAAGAGTTCGGCGGCAAGGAAACCTACAGCGAACTGCTCAGCCCCCGGCCAGCGACCGACAAGCCCGGCCGCTGCTGGCCAGGCGGCCATGCCGCCACCGGCTTCACTTTGTTCGCCCTGTTCTTTGTCCTGCGTGATCGCCGCCCGCGCCTGGCGCGCAAGGCGCTGGTGTTCGCCTTTGCCCTCGGCACGGTGTTCTCGGTCGGGCGCATGCTGCAGGGCGCGCACTTCTTCTCCCACAACGTCTGGACCGCGATCTTCTGCTGGCTGATCTGCCTGGGGGCCTACTACTTCATTCTCTATCGACCGGCGGGCAAGGCTGAGCCTGTGCTGGAGACGGAAGCGGTCAAGGCCTAAGTCTTATGGCGAAAACATGCCCACGCCTACCGCGTAGAGGCGAGCTTGTTCGCGATGGCGCCAGCCCAGGCAGTCAAAGATCCCGCCCATAAAAAAGCCCCGCCGGCTTTCGCCGGCGGGGCTTTTTCGTACGGGGGTAAGGCTGGCTTACATCATGCCGCCCATGCCACCCATGCCGCCCATGTCTGGCATGCCGCCAGCTGCAGGCTTGTCTTCAGCGATTTCAGCAACAGCCGCTTCGGTGGTCAGGATCAGACCGCCGATGGAGGATGCCGCTTGCAGCGCCGAACGGGTCACCTTGGTTGGGTCCAGGATGCCCATTTCGATCATGTCGCCGTATTCGCCGGAAGCAGCGTTGTAACCGAAGTTACCCGAACCCTGCTTGACCTTGTCGACCACTACGCTTGGCTCGTCGCCGGAGTTGGCAACGATCTGGCGCAGAGGTGCTTCGACAGCGCGACGCAGAACAGCGATACCCACGTCCTGATCGGCGTTGTCGCCTTTCAGGCCGCTGATCGATTGCAGAGCACGGATCAGGGCTACGCCACCGCCAGGTACCACGCCTTCTTCAACGGCCGCACGGGTAGCGTGCAGGGCGTCTTCAACGCGGGCTTTCTTCTCTTTCATTTCAACTTCGGAACCGGCGCCAACCTTGATCACCGCAACGCCGCCGGACAGCTTGGCCAGGCGCTCTTGCAGTTTTTCACGGTCGTAGTCGGACGAAGTGTCGGCCACTTGTTGACGGATCTGGGTCACACGAGCCTGGATGTCCGCTTCAACGCCAGCACCGTCGATGATGGTGGTGTTTTCTTTGGACAGGATCACGCGCTTGGCGTTACCCAGGTGCTCCAGGGTGGTGCTTTCCAGGCTCAGGCCGATCTCTTCGGAGATAACGGTACCGCCGGTCAGGACGGCGATGTCCTGCAGCATGGCCTTGCGACGGTCGCCGAAGCCTGGCGCCTTGACGGCAGCGACTTTGACGATGCCACGCATGTTGTTCACAACCAGAGTCGCCAGGGCTTCGCCTTCAACGTCTTCAGCCACGATCAGCAGTGGGCGGCCGGCTTTGGCAACGGCTTCCAGCACTGGCAGCATTTCGCGGATGTTGGAGATCTTCTTGTCCACCAGCAGGATCAGCGGGCCGTCCAGCTCGGCGACCATGGTGTCCGGCTTGTTGATGAAGTAAGGGGACAGGTAGCCACGGTCGAACTGCATGCCTTCAACGACAGACAGTTCGTTTTCCAGGCCCGAGCCTTCTTCAACGGTGATCACGCCTTCTTTACCGACTTTTTCCATGGCTTCGGCAATGATGTCGCCGATGGAGTTGTCGGAGTTGGCGGAGATAGTGCCGACCTGAGCGATCGCCTTGGAATCGGCGCATGGCTTGGACAGACCTTTGAGCTCTTTGACGATGGCGATGGTCGCCTTGTCGATGCCGCGCTTCAGGTCCATCGGGTTCATGCCGGCAGCGACGGCTTTCAGGCCTTCGTTGACGATCGACTGAGCCAGTACGGTAGCGGTGGTGGTACCGTCGCCGGCGTCATCGTTGGCACGGGAAGCAACGTCTTTTACCAGCTGTGCGCCCATGTTTTCGAAGCGATCTTTCAGCTCGATTTCTTTGGCGACGGAAACGCCGTCCTTGGTGATGGTCGGAGCGCCGAAGCTCTTCTCGATGATCACGTTACGGCCTTTCGGGCCCAGGGTCGCTTTTACCGCGTCAGCCAGGACGTTAACGCCGGTGAGCATTTTCTTGCGGGCGGAGTCGCCGAATTTAACTTCTTTAGCAGCCATGATCGATATTCCTTAAATACTTTGTAGTAACGGGAAAATGAGCGGGTAATCAGCCTTCGATAACGGCGAGAATTTCGTTCTCAGCCATTACCAGCAGGTCTTCGCCGTCTACTTTCACAGTGTTGCTGCCGGAGTAAGGGCCGAACACAACCTTGTCACCCACTTTCACGGCCAGCGCACGTACTTCACCGTTGTCGAGGATACGACCGGTACCTACAGCGACGATTTCGCCACGGTTAGGTTTTTCAGCGGCCGAACCTGGCAGAACGATACCGCCAGCGGTTTTCGATTCTTCTTCGCTGCGACGGATGACGACGCGGTCATGCAGAGGACGAAGCTTCATTGTCGATCTCTCCTAATTATGGTTTTCAGCGGCCGGTGTCGTTACCGGCGGGTTAACAAATCCGGCGTGGCCGGTTGCGGCTCGACGAGCGAGACGCGGAAGTCTGTCTGGTGTTGCCACCAGAAACCTTGCGGTGACCGATACATGTGGGCGCATATGCTTATTACAAGGGCTGCCCAGTGAAATTTTTTAGATTTTCAGTCGGGCAAAACGAACACGGCACCCGAAGGTGCCGTGTCGATCATTGAGAGACTCAGGAATCGCGGTGCTCGAACTCGCCTTCGATCACATTCGGCTCGCGGCCCAGAGGGCGTTGCGGCGCAGGTCCGCCACGGGCGGCCTGCATGTCGTCGGCAAAGGCACGCTGACGAATGGCCTGTTCTTCGGCACGCTGGCGCATCTTGTTGGCCAGCAGGCGACGGGTGATCGGCAACAGCATGAACAGGCCGAATACGTCACTGATGAAGCCAGGCAGGATCAACAGGCCGCCCGCCAGGGCCAGCATCAGGCCTTCGAGCATGGTCTGGGCCGGCAGCTCGCCGCGGTTCAGGCTTTCACGGGCACGCAATGCCGTGGCCAGCCCCGCGACGCGCAGGACCAGCACACCCAGCATCGAGCCCAGGATGATCAGCAGCAACGCCGGGAAAAACCCGATCGCACCGCTGACTTTGACGAATACGAACAGCTCTAGCACCGGGAACAGCAGAAAGAGCAACAGAAAAGGGCGCATCAAATGGTTTCCTCTACGGAAGAATGCCTTCCAGTAGACCCTAGATGACGTCGGCAATTCGTGAATTCAAGCCTCGGCCCCGGCATTTTTCGGCCATTGCTCGGCGTGAGCCAGAAAAACCAAGGCCTCGCGCACTTGTGTCGGCGTATTACAAGGGCTGGGGAACGGCAGCCAGTACAACCCCTGGCCGATCCGCAGGTGCATGCCTTCGGTATCGATGCCGGCCAGTTGCGCCGCAGCGGTTTTCGGCAACCCGGCCAGGTCGACGTAATGGGCGATGGCCTTGGCGTGATCGCTGTTCATGTGTTCGACCATGCTCAGCTCGGCCTTGCCGGCAAACGGGTTGGCCAGCGTTACCTGGTCGATCCAGTGGATCGCGCCAAAGCCGCCGATGTAGCGATGACGCACCGGCTTGAGCAGCCAGAAATCGAAATCGTGGGCCTTGTGGTAGTTATGCGACTCCGGGAAATAGCGGTAGTAGCGTTCGGCGGCCGCCTCGATCGCCGCGGCGTCCTCGAGCTTTTCGGCTTCGGCCAGATAGGTCAGGCGGCCCACCGCCTGGACGTCCTCGGCGTCGCGCTCGCCCACCAGCAGCGAACACTTGGGATCCTTCTGCAGGTTGTGGGTGTGCTGGGCAATACGGCTGATCAGGATCAGTGGCCGCCCCTGCTCGTCCAGGCAATAAGGAACCACCGAGCCGAAAGGAAAACCCGGCATCGCCTTGGAGTGCGTCGACAGCACGCCACGGTATTCCTTGAGCAGTAATTCTCGTGCATGCTTCGCAGCTTCAACGCTCAATTTATGACTCCTTATATAGAATCCGTCTAAAACGGACGGGCGTATGGAGCAAAGTTCCAGCGACGCCATCGGGGCAATTCTCAATCTGCAGCCAGGCCATGCCCGACGCACAAGAGAGGCGCCTTAAAGGACACCACTCCAGTTCTGCTTTCGGAGCATGCGAATGCAACTCAATGACAAAGTAATCATTATCACCGGCGGTTGCCAGGGTCTGGGCCGCTCCATGGCGGAGTATTTCGCCAGCAAAGGCGCCAGGCTGGCACTGGTCGACCTGAATCAGGAAAAGCTCGACCAGGCCGTTGCCGCCTGCCAGGCCGCGGGAGTCGAGGCCCGTGCCTACCTGTGCAACGTCGCCAATGAAGAGCAGGTGGAACATATGGTCACCCAGGTTGCCGCAGACTTCGGCGCCATTCACGGCCTGATCAATAACGCCGGCATCCTGCGCGACGGCTTGCTGCTCAAGGTCAAGGACGGCGAGATGACCAAGATGAGCCTGGCCCAATGGCAGTCGGTGATCGACGTCAACCTCACCGGCGTATTCCTCTGCACCCGCGAAGTCGCGGCGAAGATGATCGAGCTGAAAACCAGCGGCGCGATCATCAATATTTCCTCGATCTCCCGTGCCGGCAATATCGGCCAGACCAACTACTCCGCCGCCAAGGCCGGGGTCGCCGCGGCGACCGTGACCTGGGCCAAGGAGCTGGCGCGCTACGGCATTCGCGTGGCCGGCATCGCACCGGGCTTCATCGAAACCGAAATGACCCTGGGCATGAAGCCCGAAGCCCTGGAGAAAATGACCTCCGGCATCCCGCTCAAGCGCATGGGCAAGCCGGAAGAAATCGCTCACTCGGCGGCCTATATCTTCGAGAACGACTATTACACCGGCCGGATCCTTGAGCTGGACGGCGGCCTGCGGATCTGAACCCCGCCCATAAAACACCCATAAAAAAGCCCGGTGCACTGCACCGGGCTTTTTTGTTTGCCCAACCGGCTCAGTCGTCGCTGACGGTAATGTTCGGCATCGCCGGCGCCGCGGCTTCCTGCAACACGATGCGCGCGCCGACATGGCGGGCCAGTTCCTGGTAGACCATGGCGATCTGGCTTTCCGGCTCGGCGATCACGGTCGGCTTGCCGCCATCGGCCTGCTCGCGAATCAGCATCGACAACGGCAGCGAGGCCAGCAGTTCGACGCCATATTGGGTCGCCAGCTTCTCGCCACCGCCTTCGCCAAACAGGTGCTCGGCGTGGCCGCAGTTGGAGCAGATGTGCACCGCCATGTTTTCCACCACGCCCAGCACCGGGATGTTGACCTTGCGGAACATCTCCACGCCCTTGCGCGCGTCCAGCAGCGCCAGGTCTTGCGGGGTGGTGACGATGACTGCGCCGGCCACCGGGACCTTCTGCGCCAGGGTCAGCTGGATATCGCCGGTGCCTGGCGGCATGTCGATCACCAGGTAGTCCAGGTCGCCCCAGGCGGTCTGGGTCACCAATTGCAGCAGGGCACCGGAGACCATCGGCCCGCGCCAGACCATCGGCGTGTTGTCATCGGTCAGGAAAGCCATGGACATGACCTCGACCCCGTGGGACTTGATCGGCACGAACCATTTCTGGTCCTTGACCTGCGGCCGGGTGCCCTCGGCGATACCGAACATGATGCCCTGGCTCGGGCCATAGATATCCGCATCGAGAATCCCCACCTTGGCGCCTTCGCGGGCCAACGCCAGGGCCAGGTTGGCCGCGGTGGTGGACTTGCCCACGCCACCCTTGCCGGATGCCACTGCCACCACGTTCTTGACGTTGGCCAGGCCCGGAACCTGCGCCTGGGCCTTGTGCGCGGCGATCACGCTGGTGACCTCGACCTTGGCCGCTGTCACGCCGTCCAGGCCTTCGATGGCCAGTTGCAGCATCTGCGCCCAGCCGCTCTTGAACAGGCCGGCGGCATAACCCAGCTCGAGCTGGACCGTTACCCGGTCCCCCTGGACATCGATGGCACGGACACAACCGGCACTGACCGGGTCCTGGTTCAGGTAGGGGTCGGTGTATTGGCGAAGAACGGCTTCCACCGCTGCGCGATTGACGGCGCTCATGGGCAACTCCGATAACAAGACGGGAAAATCAGGCGGCTATCCTACGCCGGACGCTCATTTGTGGCGAGGGAGCTCGTCCTTCGCCACGAACCCCGGCGGCGCGACACCCGGAAACCGGCCTGAAGGGTGAAAAATATGCGCCGGCGCTTTATAGTGGCCGACCTCCGTTTCATCAAGTAGCCGAGCCCCATGTCCGAGCCACGCAAGATCCTCGTCACCAGCGCCCTGCCCTATGCCAATGGTTCCATCCATCTTGGCCATATGCTTGAGTACATCCAGACCGATATGTGGGTGCGCTTCCAGAAGCATCGCGGCAATCAATGCATCTATGTCTGTGCGGACGACGCTCACGGCTCGGCCATCATGCTGCGCGCGGAAAAGGAAGGCATCACCCCGGAACAACTGATCGCCAACGTCCAGGCCGAACACAGCGCCGACTTTGCCGACTTCCTGGTGGACTTCGACAACTTCCACTCGACCCACGCCGAAGAGAACCGTGAGCTGTCGAGCCAGATCTACCTGAAGCTGCGCGACGCCGGGCACATCGCCACGCGCTCGATCACTCAGTATTTCGACCCGGAAAAACAAATGTTCCTGGCCGACCGCTTCATCAAGGGCACCTGCCCGAAATGCGGCACCGAGGACCAGTACGGCGACAACTGCGAAAAATGCGGCGCCACCTACGCGCCGACCGATCTGAAGGATCCGAAGTCGGCGATTTCCGGTGCTACCCCGGTGCTCAAGGATTCCCAGCACTTCTTCTTCAAGCTGCCGGACTTCCAGCAGATGCTGCAGGAGTGGACCCGCAGCGGCACCCTGCAGGACGCCGTGGCGAACAAGATCGCCGAATGGCTGGATGTCGGCCTGCAGCAGTGGGACATCTCCCGCGACGCGCCGTATTTCGGCTTCGAGATCCCCGACGAGCCGGGCAAGTACTTCTATGTCTGGCTGGACGCGCCGATCGGCTACATGGCCAGCTTCAAGAACCTGTGCAACCGCACGCCGGAGCTGGACTTCGACGCGTTCTGGGGCAAGGACTCGACGGCCGAGCTGTACCACTTCATCGGCAAGGACATCGTCAACTTCCACGCGCTGTTCTGGCCAGCCATGCTCGAAGGCGCCGGCTACCGCAAGCCGACCGGCATCAACGTGCACGGCTACCTGACCGTCAATGGCCAGAAGATGTCCAAGTCCCGCGGCACCTTCATCAAGGCCCGGACCTACCTCGACCACCTGTCGCCGGAATACCTGCGTTACTACTACGCGGCCAAGCTGGGCCGTGGCGTCGACGACCTGGACCTGAACCTCGAAGACTTCGTGCAGAAGGTCAACTCCGACCTGGTGGGCAAGGTGGTGAACATCGCCAGCCGTTGCGCCGGCTTCATCCACAAAGGCAACGCCGGCGTGCTGGTGGACCAGAATGCCGCGCCGGAGCTGACCGACGCCTTCCTGGCGGCCGCGCCAAGCATCGCAGATGCCTATGAGGCCCGCGACTTCGCTCGCGCCATGCGTGAAATCATGGCCCTGGCCGACCGCGCCAACGCCTGGATCGCCGACAAGGCGCCGTGGTCGTTGAACAAGCAGGAAGGCAAGCAGGATGAGGTCCAGGCCATCTGCGCCACCGGCGTCAACCTGTTCCGCCAACTGGTGATCTTCCTCAAGCCGGTGCTGCCGCTGCTGGCCGCCGATGCCGAGGCGTTCCTCAACGTCGCCCCGCTGACCTGGAACGACCACCAGCACCTGCTGAGCAACCATCAGCTGAACGAATTCAAGCCGCTGATGACGCGGATCGACCCAGTGAAAGTACAAGCCATGACCGACGCCTCGAAAGAAGACCTGACCGCCAGCCAGACCGATACTGGCGCTCAGCAAGGCAATGGCGAGCTGGCCAAGGATCCGCTGTCGCCGGAAATCGACTTCGACACCTTCGCCGCCGTCGACCTGCGCGTGGCCCTGATCGTCAAGGCCGAACACGTGGAAGGCGCCGACAAGCTGCTGCGCCTGACCCTGGATATCGGTGACGAACAACGCAACGTGTTCTCCGGGATCAAGAGCGCCTACCCGGATCCGTCCAAGCTCGACGGTCGCCTGACCATGATGATCGCCAACCTCAAGCCACGGAAAATGAAGTTCGGCATCTCCGAAGGCATGGTGATGGCGGCCGGCCCTGGCGGCGAAGAGATCTACCTGCTGAGCCCGGACAGCGGCGCCAAGCCGGGTCAGCGGATCAAGTAAACCCGTCTGCGGGATCGATCCCCCCGTCGCGCCGCTGCGTGGCGGGGGGATTTTCATATCTGGATGGGCCTGCGCCCTTGCCGGATAATTGCCTAGTCTTCAGGTATACGCCCGCCCTCACCGGCCACGAACATGACCGAGATTGTCCTCACGCTCATCAGCGCTGCCCTGATCAACAACTTCGTGTTGCAGTGGCCGCTGGGCGTCGATCCGCTGTTGCAGGCCAGTGCCGAGCCGCAGGTTGCGCGGCGGCGGATCCATGCCCTGGGGATCGCCACCAGTTGCCTGATGCTGCTCTGCAGCCTGCTGGGCTATGGGCTTTATCAGGCACTGTTGGTGCCGCTGGGCCTGACCTCGCTGCAACTGTTCGTGTTCCTGCCGCTGGGCGTGCTGCTGATCGCCCCACTGCTCAAGCTGCTGACCCGGATGTTGCCCGGGCTGCCGTTCGACGGCCTCTGGCCGCTGCTGCTGGGCAACGCCGGCGTGCTCGGCGCGTTGCTGCTGGCGGTCCAGGCCAATCGGGGAATCGCTTATAGCCTCGCCCTGGGCCTGGGCGCGGGCCTCGGTTTCTGGCTGGTGCTGAGTCTGTTCAGCGACCTGCGCCAGCGCATTCTCAACAACGATGTGCCCCTGCCCTTTCGCGGCCTGCCGATCGACCTGATCAGCGCCGGCCTGATGGCGGTGGCATTTCTCGGTTTCAACGGACTGCTCAACCCATGAGTCTGATTCAACGCATCGACGCCCTGCTGCCGCAGACCCAATGCGGCAAGTGCGGCCATCCCGGATGCAAGCCCTACGCCGAAGGCATCGCCAACGGCGAGGCGATCAACAAGTGCCCGCCCGGTGGCGACGAAACCATCGCCGGCCTGGCCAGGCTGCTGAACGTCCCAGTGGTGGAGTTGGACATCAGCCGCGGCCCAGCGCCGGCCCAGGTGGCCTTTATCCGCGAAGCCGAATGCATCGGCTGCACCAAGTGCATCCAGGCCTGCCCGGTGGATGCCATAGTCGGTGCGGCCAAGCAGATGCACACGGTGCTGATCGACGAATGCACCGGCTGCGATCTCTGCGTGGCACCGTGCCCGGTGGACTGCATCGAGATGCACCCGCTGCCGCTAAACAATGTGTTGCCGATCGTCGGTGGCCTGGCCACCAGCCTCGAAGAACAGCGCGCCCGGACCGCCAAACGCGATCACGCGCGCCTGCGTTTCGAGCGCCGCAACGCTCGGCTGGAACGCGAAGAACAGCACAAGCAGGCCGAACGTGCCGCCCGCGCACAACGTGCGACGCAGCCCAGCGAAACCACCTTGAACCCGGTGCAGGCGGCCATCGAGCGGGTACGCGCGCAAAAGGCAGCCGCCGCCGATGCCGCGGTGAAAAAAGCCAAGATCGATCTGGCGATGAGCCGGGCCCAGTTGAACAAATCGCTGAAAGCCTTCGGCCACCCGCCGACCTTCGAGCAACAGTCGCAACTGATCGTCCTGCAGCGCCAGTTCGAGGCCGCCGAACAAGCTCTCGCCCAACTGGAAAGCGCTGCCGAAAGCACTGTCGCTCCCTCAGCCTCACCGCCTCCCGCCAAAGACGCCGAGCTCAAGCGCGCGAAAATCCAGCTGGCGACGCGCCGCGCGGAACTGAAAAAGGCCCAGGCCAACCAGGCGCCTGCCGAACAATTGGCCAGCCTGGAGCAGGCACTGAAAGACGCAGAACAGGCCTTGCACGCAGCTGAAGAAGCCAGCGGACAACCGGCCCCCAATCTGGTGCGGGTCGAGAAGCGCCCGATCGACGTCCGCCTGCGGCAACTGAAAACCGAACTGGCTTACGCTCGGGCGCAAGTCAGCAAACTGGAACGCCACAGCGACACCCCGCCGCCCCTGCTGGCCGAGGCCCGCGAACGGCTGGCCGAAGCCGAGCGCCAGGTACAAGCCCATGACGCCCCTTGAGCAGCCGGACGAGCGCCTGCAACAAGCCATGAAGCGTGTGCTTCTGGCAACCCTGCCGGGGCTGCTGGCGCTCTTCTGGCTGTTTGGCTGGGGGATTCTGATCAACCTGCTGCTGGCCTGTGCCACTGCCCTTGCCGTCGAAGCTGCAGTACTCCGATTGCGCCAGTGGCCGCTGCGTCCCTTCCTTGGCGATGGCAGCGCCCTGGTCAGCGCCACCCTGCTGGCCCTGGCCTTGCCGCCGTACTGCCCGTGGTGGCTGACGGTCAGTGCGGCGGCCTGTGCCTTGCTGTTCGGCAAGCATCTGTATGGCGGCGTCGGCAAGAATCCGTTCAACCCGGCGATGCTCGGTTATGCCCTGGTGCTGGTGTCGTTCCCCCAGCAGATGACTCACTGGCCGGCCTCCCATGGCCTGGACCTGCTGGGCGGCCTGCAGCAGATCTTCGGCATAGCCCTCGACAGCACGGCACCCGATGCCTGGGCCCAGGCCACGGCGCTCGACAGCCTGCGCATCAACAAGAGCCTGACCATCGACGAACTGTTCGCCGGCAATGCCGCCTTCGGCCATTTCGGCGGCAAGGGTGTGGAATGGGTCAACCTGGCCTTTCTCGCCGGTGGCGCCTTTTTGCTGCAGCAACGGGTATTCAGCTGGCACGCACCGGCCGGCATGCTCGGCAGCCTGTTCGTCATCAGCCTGCTGTGCTGGAACGGCTCCGGGTCGGACTCCCACGGCTCGCCGTTTTTCCACCTGCTGACCGGCGCCACCATGCTCGGCGCCTTCTTTATCGTCACCGAGCCGGTCTCCGGCCCCAGGTGCGCAAAGGCGCGCCTGCTGTTCGGGGTCGGGGTCGGCCTGCTGACCTACCTGATCCGAACCTGGGGCGGTTACCCCGACGGTGTTGCCTTCGCGGTACTGCTGATGAACCTCGCCGTCCCGGCCCTGGAGCGCCTGGCTACTCCAGCCCCTGAGCCTTTCCTGCGATGAATCGCGTAACGAGTCTGGGAGTGTTGGTATTGCTGGCAGCTATCGGCGCCACCGGTACTTTCTTCGTCCATCAGGCCACGGCCCCAGGCATCGAGCGCGAACAGCGCGCCATCCAGGCACGCAATCTGCTGGATATCCTGCCCATCGACAGCTACGACAATCAGCCGCTGGATCAGCCCCTGGCCGTCGATAACATCCCGCTCAGCCACAGCACCCTGCTCGCTGGTTATCGCGCCACCCGCAACGGCCAGCCCAGTGCCGTGTTGCTACGCAGCCAGGTCAGCGGTTACGGCGGCCCGATCGAGCTGCTGATCGGCATCGCCGCCAATGGCAAACTGCTGGGTAGCAAGGCCCTCAGGCATTCGGAAACCCCCGGGCTGGGCGCGCGCATCGCCGAGCGCCCCAATGCCTGGCTGCAGGGTTTTATCGGCAAGTCGTTGGGCAACCCGGGCGACGCCGGCTGGGCACTGAAAAAGGACAATGGTCAATTCGACCAGATGGCCGGGGCCACCATCACCTCACGGGCGGTGGTCGAGGGGATTCACGACAGCCTGCGTTACTTCGACGAGCATCGCGAACAACTGCTGGGAAGTCCCGCCCATGAATAAATCCTCGCCCCTGCAGAATGCCCTGATGCTGACGCCGCTGATCGGCGCCAGCGACTCACTGGTCAAGGCCCTGGGCCTGGCCCTGGTATTTCTCTGCGTGAGCGCGGTGTTCGGCCTGTGCATGAATGCCCTGCGCCCACGCCTGGCTGGTCAGGGTCGCCTGGGCGCCAGTATCCTGCTCAGCGCCACACTCACCAGTTGTGCCATGCTGGCCGCGCAGGCCTGGGCCTTCGAGCTGCAACAACAGCTGGCCCTCTACCTGGGCCTGATTGCCGTGCAATGCGTAGTACTGGAGTACCAGGATTTTTTCCAGCGTCCCGTGCGCTTGCGTTTCGCCGGCCGGTTCTGCCTGCTGCTGATTACCCTGGGCGCACTGCGCGAAGCCTTCGGCAGTGGCACCATTGGCAATCATCTGCAATGGCTGCTGGGGATGAACGATGTCGACTGGCCAGGCTGGGTTCTGACCTCCCAGGGCGGCTTGCACCTGCTGACGCTCGCCCCTGGCGGTTTTATCCTGTTGGGGCTGCTGCTGGCTGCCAGGCAGGCCTGGGCTGCTGCTTCGACCTCACACCGACCGCCTTCAAGGAAATGACTCACCCATGAATGCTGCAAAACGCCTGGAAATTTTCCGCAGGCTGCACGAAGACAATCCGGAACCGAAAACCGAACTGGCCTATTCGTCGCCCTTCGAGCTGCTGATTGCCGTGATCCTCTCGGCCCAGTCCACCGATGTCGGGGTCAACAAGGCGACGGCCAAGCTCTTCCCCGTGGCCAACACGCCGGCCGCCATCTATGCCCTGGGCGTCGAAGGCCTATCCGAGTACATCAAGACCATCGGCCTGTACAACAGCAAGGCGAAAAACGTGATCGAAACCTGCCGCTTGCTGGTGGAACGGCACAACAGCGAAGTCCCGCAGACCCGGGAAGAGCTTGAAGCCCTGCCGGGCGTCGGCAGGAAGACCGCCAATGTGGTGCTCAATACCGCCTTCCGCCAACTGACCATGGCCGTCGATACGCACATCTTCCGGGTCAGCAACCGCACGGGACTGGCGCCGGGGAAAAATGTCGTGGAAGTCGAACAGAAACTGATGAAGTTCGTGCCCAAGGAGTATCTCCTCGACTCCCATCACTGGCTGATTCTCCATGGCCGCTACGTCTGTCTGGCCCGCAAGCCGCGCTGCGGAAGCTGCCGGATCGAGGATCTGTGCGAATACAAGCACAAGACCTCTGACGATTGAGCAATTATTGATTTTGATGATAGGTCGATTGAAAAAATCTTTTTTACCAGTCCCGAGAATATCGATATAAGGAGCGCCAATGGCAGTCTTAGCCTGGAGTTAACCTTATGAGTACTGGTAAAGAACAACTGGACGTAGAAGACGACTTCACCCCTGTTGAAACAGAAGATGCGGAGCCTGTGGTAGAGGTAGCCAAGACCAACTTGAGCAAACGTCGGACCATCGACAACCTTCTGGAAGAGCGGCGCTTGCAAAAGCAACTGGCCGATTACGACTTTGATCTTTAGTAACAAAAAGCCTCCTTTTACGGAGGCTTTTTTGTTACACCAGCTAACACTCCGAGTCGGCTTTTCAAAGCAGGTCATGCGCGACTGATGGATCCAACATCGTCGACAGACCGGCAAGCCCACAACGTAATGAAGGCTCGCAAAAACCGCTGCTTTTCCCTCGCGAGCCTTGTTGTGGCACCTCAACCTTCATACCAACTGATGGCGCTTGGCAAACTCGATCAGGTCCACCAGCGAGCGGGCGTTGAGTTTTCCCAACAGCCGCCTTTTGTAGGTGCTCACCGTTTTACTGCTCAAACACAGGCCCTCGGCAATCTCCTTGTTGGTCTGCCCACCGGCGAGTTGCTTCAGAACCATCAGCTCCCGACCGGACAGGCTGGACAACATCCCCTCCTCGCTGGCGATGCCCAGGCTCGAGCGCAGGGTATGCAAGGCCTCGTTGGGAAAGTAACTGTAGCCAGCCAGGACTGCCCTGACGGCGCTGATCAATTCAGTGATGTCCTGCTGCTTGCACACATAACCCGCCGCGCCGGCCTGCATGCAACGCATCGAGAAAGGGCCAGGTACTTGCAGGCTCAATACCAGCACTTTGGTCGACATGGCTTTTGACGAAAGTCTGGCGATAACTTCCAGGCCATCGAGTTTGGGAATACCAATATCAAGAATAAGGATGTCTGGAACATGTTCATAAGACAGTTTCAGGGCATCCATGCCATTGTCCGCCTCGGCAACTACTTCAAAGCCGTGCCGCTCCATCAGCATGCGCACAGCCAGACGAGTGACGGGATGATCATCTACGATCAAAACTTTCTTCATGGGTAAGTCCAGAGTCCGCTATTGGTTTTTCAAGCAAACACCATAACCCAGTCATTTGGCCCGTGGCATGGCCACGCCCTGAGCCAGCATCGCCCAGAGAAGTTCCTTACAAACAATACGGATTTACCCTACAAGGAAAATTTGAACGTCGCTCCTTATATATAAGCAACTCCGAACTTCCTACACTTTGTATTGAAAAGAACAGACTGAAAGATAGTCGAGAACCCGTTGAAACAATGACCTGTGGAAACTTTAGTCATGGCCTTCAGATACCCGCCTGATCGATTAAATCATCAGGCATAAAAAAGCCCCGCTCATGGCGGGGCTCTTTTAAAACGACTCAACGCATCAGGACAGAGTCCGACCCTTGTTGGCCGCAATGCGCATGCGCAGGGCATTGAGCTTGATGAAGCCAGCCGCATCCGCCTGGTTGTAGGCGCCGCCGTCTTCTTCGAAGGTCGCGATGTTGGCATCGAACAGCGACTCATCGGACTTGCGACCGGTGACGATCACATTGCCCTTGTACAGCTTCAGGCGAACCACGCCGTTCACGTGGGCCTGGGAGGCGTCGATCATCTGTTGCAGCATCAGACGCTCAGGGCTCCACCAGTAGCCGGTGTAGATCAGGCTGGCGTACTTGGGCATCAGCTCGTCTTTCAGGTGAGCCACTTCGCGATCCAGGGTGATCGATTCGATCGCCCGGTGAGCGCGCAGCATGATGGTGCCGCCAGGGGTTTCGTAGCAGCCGCGGGACTTCATGCCGACATAGCGGTTTTCCACGATGTCCAGACGACCGATGCCGTTTTCACCGCCGATGCGGTTCAGGGTCGCCAGCACGGTGGCCGGGGTCATCTCGACGCCGTCGATCGCCACGATGTCGCCGTTGCGGTAGGTCAGCTCGATGTAGGTCGGGGTGTTGGGAGCCTTCTCCGGGGAGACGGTCCAGCGCCACATGTCTTCTTCGTGCTCGGTCCAGGTGTCTTCCAGCACGCCGCCTTCATAGGAGATGTGCAGCAGGTTGGCATCCATCGAGTACGGGGATTTCTTCTTGCCGTGACGCTCGATCGGGATCGCGTGCTTCTCGGCGTAGTCCATCAGCTTCTCGCGGGACAGCAGGTCCCACTCGCGCCAAGGCGCGATCACTTTCACCCCTGGTTTCAAGGCATAGGCGCCCAGTTCGAAACGAACCTGGTCGTTGCCCTTGCCGGTAGCGCCGTGGGAAATGGCGTCGGCGCCGGTTTCGTTGGCGATCTCGATCAGGCGCTTGGCGATCAACGGACGAGCGATGGAGGTACCCAGCAGGTACTCACCTTCGTAAACGGTGTTGGCGCGGAACATCGGGAAAACGAAATCGCGGACGAACTCTTCGCGCAGATCGTCGATGTAGATCTCTTTCACGCCCATGGCTTGCGCCTTGGCACGTGCAGGTTCGACCTCTTCGCCCTGACCCAGGTCAGCGGTGAACGTCACCACTTCACAGTTATAAGTATCCTGCAGCCACTTGAGGATCACCGAAGTGTCCAGGCCGCCGGAATACGCCAGAACGACCTTGTTTACGTCCGCCATGCCATCACTCCACGGGGTTCTACGGAAAGCCATCAAGTCTACCGATCAACGCGGATAATTTACAGAGGCGCGACAGCTTATGACGACGAAGCGACAGATTATGTCGAGCGGGCGACGACGACAGCCGTTTCAGGAAGTCGCCGCGGCGTTGGCGGGAGCAGCAGCCTGGGGCGCCGGCTTTTCCGCGACCGGGACACGTTGCAGCTGAACGTTGACCCGACGATTCTTCGCCCGGTTCGCCGCGTTGGTGTTGGACGCCAACGGGTAGCGTTCGCCGTGGAAGCGCATCTCGATCTGCGATTCGGGAATGCCGTTGGCCTTGAAGAACTCCATCACCGCCAGCGCTCGGCGCCGCGACAGGTCACGGTTGGTCAAGCGGTTGCCGCTATTGTCCGAGTGGCCGTCGAGCTGGATGTGATTGACCGTCGGATCGGCCTTGAGGAACTCCAGCATCACCTGCAGCCTGGCCTTGGCCTTGGCGTCCAGATCGATACCGCCCCCGGGGAAGCCGACCTCGGACTGCCGGACCTGATCGAAGTTCTTCGGCAACAACTTGGCGACGCAGCTTTGGTAGTCGCCATACGCCTTGCTGAACCTGACCGGCAACAAGCGCACCTCGGACACCCCGCCCTCGCGGGAATAATGGCGGACCACCGGGCTGCGCCCTTCCATCAGCCCACCGATCAGCCGCCCGGCCTGCAGTTGCGAGCTGTTGAACAGCACATCGCCACTGCCGAGCCGCACCGACCCCAGGTTGATGTCGCCCCGCCCAGGCTGCCACGGCGCAGCCGCCGCGAGCAGCGTGGCCGAACCGCCACCGAGCATCGGGTTGTAGGCCTTGAGGCGGAAGGTCGCCTGCTCGCCGGCACGGCGCACGAACTCCCCGGAACCGAAATCGGTGATCGGCTGGCTCAGACGGCACTCGAATTTATCGCCTTCGACCGTCCACTCAATGCTCTCCAGACGGGTCTGGAAAGTCAGCGCCATCGCGGGAAGACTGGCGAACACACTGAGCAAGGCTAGATAACGCTGGCGCACGGGAGGCTCCACTGACTTGTACATCACGAAAATCGAAATGCCTGTTTACGGCATACCTCCGGGATATCGGAAGCTTCACGCAAAACTTGATAGCGAGTGCCTGGAAGAGTCTTTTCCGGTAGCATTCACCGGAGTTTGACCCGCCTGGAATCCCCAATGTCCGACCGCCTGACCCTGCTGCGTCCCGACGACTGGCATATTCATCTTCGCGATGGTGCCGTGTTGACCAATACTGTCGCGGATGTCGCGCGCACCTTTGGCCGCGCCATCATCATGCCTAACCTGGTACCTCCGGTGCGCAACGCCGCTGAAGCCGACGCCTATCGCCAGCGCATTCTCGCTGCGCGGCCGGCCGGCAGCCGCTTCGAGCCGCTGATGGTGCTCTACCTTACCGATCGCACGCAGCCCGAAGAAATTCGCGCGGCCAAGGCCAGTGGTTTCGTCCATGCCGCCAAGCTCTATCCGGCCGGTGCGACCACCAACTCTGACTCGGGCGTCACCAGCATCGACAAGATCTTCCCGGCGCTGGAGGCCATGGCCGAAGTCGGCCTGCCGCTGCTGGTCCACGGCGAAGTCACCCGCAGTGAAGTCGACGTGTTCGACCGCGAGAAGCAGTTCATCGACGAGCACATGCGCCGCGTCGTCGAGCGCTTCCCGACGCTCAAGGTGGTGTTCGAACACATCACCACCCGTGACGCCGTGCAGTTCGTCAACGAGGCTTCGGCCAACGTCGGCGCGACCATCACCGCCCATCACTTGCTGTACAACCGCAACCACATGCTGGTCGGCGGCATTCGCCCGCACTTCTATTGCCTGCCGATTCTCAAGCGCAACCTGCACCAGGAAGCGCTGCTCGACGCCGCCACCAGCGGCAGCCAGAAGTTCTTCCTCGGCACCGACTCCGCGCCCCACGCCCAGCACGCCAAAGAAGCGGCCTGCGGCTGTGCCGGCTGCTACACCGCCTATGCCGCGATCGAGTTGTACGCCGAGGCCTTCGAACAGCGCAACGCGCTGGACAAGCTGGAAGCCTTCGCCAGCCTCAACGGCCCGCGCTTCTACGGCCTGCCGGCCAACACCGATCGCATCACCCTGGTTCGTGAAGAATGGACCGCCCCTGCCAGCCTGCCTTTCGGCGAGCTGACTGTCATCCCGCTGCGCGCCGGTGAAAAACTGCGCTGGCGCCTGCTGGAGGAACACGCGTGAGTGAAGACCATTTCGACGACGAGCAGGACGGTCACAACGGCGGTGGCTCGCGTCATCCAATGGCGGCACGCTTTCGTGGTTACCTGCCGGTAGTCGTCGACGTTGAAACCGGTGGTTTCAACTCGGCCACCGATGCCTTGCTGGAAATTGCCGCGACCATCATCGGCATGGACGAAAAGGGCTTCGTGTTCCCCGAACACACCCTGTTTTTCCGCGTAGAGCCTTTCGAAGGCGCCAACATCGAAGCCGCGGCGCTGGAGTTCACCGGGATCAAGCTCGACCATCCGCTGCGCATGGCCGTCAGTGAAGAAACCGCGCTGAACGATATCTTCCGCAGCGTGCGCAAGGCGCTGAAGGCCAACGGCTGCAAACGCGCGATCCTGGTCGGGCACAACAGCAGCTTCGACCTGGGCTTCCTCAACGCGGCTGTCGCGCGCCTGGACATGAAGCGCAACCCGTTTCACCCGTTCTCCAGCTTCGACACCGCGACGCTTGCCGGCCTGGCCTACGGCCAAACCGTGCTAGCCAAGGCGTGCCAGGCTGCCGACATCGACTTCGATGGCCGTGAGGCGCACTCCGCCCGCTACGACACCGAGAAGACTGCCGACCTGTTCTGCGGCATCGTCAATCGCTGGAAGGAAATGGGCGGTTGGGAAGACTTCAACGACTGATACCGTCGCTGATCGACCGCGCATAAAAAAACCGGCCCTGAGGCCGGTTTTTTTATGCGTGAAGCGCGGCTTACAGCTTGCCGGCGTTCTCGCTCAGGTAAGCAGCAACGCCTTCTGGCGAAGCGGTCATACCCTTGTCGCCCTTCTTCCAGTTGGCCGGGCAGACTTCGCCGTGCTCTTCGTGGAACTGCAGAGCGTCGACCAGACGGATCAGCTCTTCCATGTTACGGCCCAGTGGCAGGTCGTTGACGATCTGCGAACGAACGACACCTTTGTCGTCGATCAGGAACGCGCCACGGAAAGCCACGCCGCCTTCGGACTCAACGTCGTAGGCCTTGGCGATGTCGTGCTTCATGTCGGCAGCCATGATGTACTGAACCTGACCGATGCCGCCGGCATTGATCGGGGTGTTGCGCCAGGCGTTGTGGGTGAAGTGCGAGTCGATCGAAACAGCGATCACTTCAACGTTGCGTGCCTTGAAGTCAGCCATGCGGTGGTCCAGGGCGATCAGCTCGGACGGGCAGACGAAGGTGAAGTCCAGCGGGTAGAAGAACACCAGGCCGTATTTGCCTTTGATGGCCGAGGACAGGGTGAAGCTGTCGACGATTTCGCCATTGCCGAGAACGGCGGGAACGGTGAAGTCAGGGGCTTGTTTGCCTACGAGTACGCTCATTGGATATCTCCTGGTGTGATCGAATAGAAGAATGAGATCCAGCCCAGTTTGCCGCCGCCAAGCGACAGCCCTGTGACTCGATCCCGCTTCGTAAGGACCGCACATCATACACCGCGTTTTTGAGCTGTCCTTAGTGGTTTTTCCATCCCCCGGGTTCAGGCCGCAAAAAAGCCGGCCAGCCGGACAACTCGTCCCCCCTGGTAGAAAAAACCGTTCGTCTGCCAGATACGCATCTGGCAAAAAGCCCCAGGAAACCACTTTGACAATCATTCTCGTTAACATTAAGATCCGTCGCATTGAGCCATAACCAGCGACGGTTCTCACCTTATGTATGTCTGCCTCTGCACTGGCGTCACCGACGGACAAATCCGCGATGCAATCTACGACGGTTGCTGCAGCTATCGTGAAGTGCGCCAAGCGACCGGCGTTGCCAGTCAATGTGGCAAATGTGCCTGCCTCGCCAAGCAGGTGGTACGTGAAACCCTGACCGAGTTGCAAAGCAGCCAGCCAGCGATTCCTTACCCAGTAGAATTTAATGTTGCGTAATTAGCGTCATTTAAAAGAGCCGGACTTCGTGTCCGGCTTTTTTATGCCTGTAATTCAATCGCTTAGCGTCAAAACGCGGAACACAAACATTCTTATTCCGATTAATTTTCATATATTATTCAATAACTTAGGTTTGACACTAATCATTGTGCGGCTCAGACTCTGCCTTATATACCGCTAATTACAGGGCAGGACCCCATCATGAAAGGCGACATCACAGTCATCCAGCATCTCAACAAGATCCTTGCCAATGAACTGGTCGCGATCAATCAGTACTTCCTGCACGCACGCATGTACGAAGACTGGGGCCTGAACAAGCTGGGCAAGCACGAATACCACGAGTCCATCGACGAGATGAAGCATGCGGACAAGCTGATCAAGCGCATCCTCTTCCTCGAAGGCCTGCCAAACGTCCAAGACCTTGGCAAACTGCACATCGGCGAACACACCAAGGAAATGCTCGAGTGCGACCTGCGCATCGAGCGTACCGGCCATGCCGACCTGAAAGCCGCCATCGCCCATTGCGAATCGGTTGGCGACTTCGGTAGCCGCGAGCTGCTGGAAGACATCCTGGAGTCGGAAGAAGAACATATCGACTGGCTGGAAACCCAACTGGGCCTGATCGATAAAGTCGGCCTGGAAAACTACCTGCAATCGCAGATGGGCGACGAGTAACTTCTCTCAAAGTTCAGCCCATAAAAAAGCCCCGCCTCTCTCACGAGGGCGGGGCTTTTTATTGCGTGGACACATCCACACAACCGGCAGGAGCGAAGGTGTCGCTCCTGCCGGAGGGCAAATCAGGCTTCGGTCTTGGCAGCGGCTTTTTCAGCGGCGGCCTTGATCAGGGTCTGCAACTCACCATTGGCGAACATCTCAGCCATGATGTCGCTGCCGCCGACCAGTTCGCCGGCTACCCACAGTTGCGGGAAAGTCGGCCAGTTGGCGTATTTAGGCAGGTTGGCGCGGATTTCCGGGTTCTGCAGGATGTCCACGTAAGCGAACTTCTCACCACAACCCATCACGGCCTGAGCGGCTTTCGCGGAGAAGCCACACTGCGGGGCATTCGGCGAGCCTTTCATGTAAAGCAGAATGGTGTTGTTGGCAATCTGCTCTTTAATAGTTTCGATGATATCCATGGAGCACCTCGGCTGAACTTTCCGACTCTGTTGTCGACACGGTGGCGCATTGTAACGGAAAGCCGAGCGCCATGCTCGGCCTCTCCGACAGACTCCTCAGGCCGCCTCCACCTTCACCGGCACGCCATTGAGCGCCGCATTGCCCGATAGCTCGTCCAGCTGACGCTCGTCGGTCAGGTCATTGGCGCTCGACCCCGGTTGCGCCATCGCGATACTCATCTGCACGCCCGGCCGACCATGCCCCCAGCCATGGGGCAGGCTGACCACCCCGGGCATCATCTCGCTGCTGGCCAGGACTTCCACTTCGATCGCCCCGACCCGCGAACTGACCCGCACGCGCTGCCCGTCAGCCAGCCCCCGCTGGGCCAGATCATCGGGATTCATCAGCAACTGATGCCGTGGCTTGCCCTTCACCAACCGATGGTAGTTGTGCATCCACGAATTATTGCTGCGCACATGGCGCCGGCCGATCATCACCAGTTCATCGGCCGCCGGAGCCTGCAACGCAGCAAAGCGCTCGAGGTCCGCCATGATCGGCGCAGGAGCGGCCTGCACCCGGCGGCTCTCGGTTTTCAGGCGAGCCGCCAGATTGGACTTGAGCGGCCCCAGGTCGATCCCGTGGGGGTAATCGGCCAGAGCTGCCACCGACAAGTTGAATTCGGACGCCTCGCCATACCGCCCCGCTCGCAGTCCCCTGTCGATCATCTGCGCCGGCGGCACGGTCGGCTTGAGCTCCTTGCCGGTCCGCGCAGCGAAGGCCCTGGCCAGGCCGACGAAGATTTCCCAGTCATGCAGCGCGCCTTCGGGCTTGGGCAGGATCGCCCGGTTGAAGCGGCTGACATTGCGCACTGCAAACATATTGAACGTGGTGTCGTAGTGATCGTTCTCCAGGGCCGAGGTCGATGGCAGGATCAGGTCCGCATAACGGGTGGTTTCGTTGATGTACAAATCGATGCTGACCATGAACTCCAGGCCATCCAGCGCCTGCTCCAGCTGTCGTCCGTTGGGGGTGGAAAGCACCGGATTGCCAGCCACCGTGATCAGCGCCCGCACCTGCCCGTCCCCTTCGGTGAGCATCTCTTCGGCCAGGGCCGATACCGGCAGTTCGCCGCCATATTCGGGGCGTCCGGAAACCCGGCTTTGCCAGGCATTGAAGTGCCCGCCCGAAGTCGCCGCCACCAGATCCACCGCCGGCTCGGTACACAGGGCGCCACCGACCCGATCGAGATTGCCGGTCACCAGATTGAGCAGTTGCACCAGCCAATGACAGAGGGTGCCGAACGACTGGGTGGACACGCCCATCCGGCCATAACACACAGCCCTGTCCGCTGCAGCGAAGTCCCGCGCCAACTGGCGGATCTGCTGCGCCGGCACCGAGCATAAAGGGCTCATGGCTTCGGCACTGAAGCGGGAAATGGCCTCACGCACCTCGGCCAGGCCATCCACCAGCAGATGGCTGTCACGCGTCAGCCCCTCCGCGAAGATCGTATGCAGCATGCCGAACAGCAGCGCCACGTCCCCGCCGGGACGGACAAACACATGCTGGTCGGCCATGGCCGCCGTCTCGCTGCGCCGCGGGTCGACCACCACCACTTTGCCGCCACGCCCCTGGATCGCCTTCAGACGCTTCTCCACATCCGGCACGGTCATGATGCTGCCGTTGGACGCCAGCGGATTGCCGCCCAGGATCAGCATGAAGTCGGTGTTATCGATATCCGGGATCGGCAGCAACAGCCCGTGGCCGTACATCAGGTAGCTGCTCAGGTGCTGCGGCAACTGATCCACCGAGGTGGCGGAAAAGCGGTTCTGGGTTTTCAGCAGGCCGAGGAAATAGTTGCTGTGGGTCATCAACCCATAGTTGTGCACGCTGGGATTGCCCTGATAGACCGCCACCGCATTGTTGCCGTGCCGCTCCTGGATCGCCGCCAGGCGCTCGGCCACCAGCTTGAAGGCCTCATCCCACTCGATCGCCTGCCAATCGCTGCCAACCCTGCGCATGGGCTGACGCAACCGATCCGGGTCGTTCTGGATGTCCTGCAGCGCCACCGCCTTGGGGCAGATATGGCCGCGGCTGAAGCTGTCCTGGGCATCGCCCTTGATCGAGGTGATCTGCGGGCCGGCGCCGTCGGCTTCGGTGGTTTCGATGGTCAGGCCGCAGATGGCTTCACACAGGTGGCAGGCACGGTGATGGAGAGTCTTGGTCATGGCCAGTCTCTATTTTATTCGGGGCGGCCAGCGTCAGGCCGCGGGAACAAAACTATGGTGCCAGACCGGCATCAGCGCCAGGGACGTTCATCTTGTGAATCGGCAAGCATCAAGCCAGCCGATGGCTCAGTTGGAGGGCAGCCTCGGAGTGTCGTCCTGCCGGGCGATCGGCGTCATACTGTCCACCGGCGCCTCGCTGCCCTGCACCCCGCTGAATTCGGCAAGCAGCCGCCAGTGCTCATCGAGATTGCTGCTGATGGTCATCATGCGATCGATCATCTGCCGCGCGGCGTTGCGCGTGGTGCTGTCTTCGCTGCGCAGCAACTCGAAGGACATCGAGGTGATCGATGCCGTCAGGTCGGTCAGGGTTCGCGTCGTCAACCCCAACAGTGTCTTCAGTTGCTGTTCTTTCGAGTCCATTCCAAGCACTTCCCTGTTGCCGGTGCGCATTTATAACCCCAGCCCTTTGCCTTAGGAAATATTTCTGGCCGATATCCCCTGCCGCGAGCCTTCCGTTGCCTGCCTGGCTCAAAGTACCCAAGAGCCGAGCAGAGAAAAATGCAGCCCGCGCCAGCCATATGCCTGATAGCGGCATGCGCCACCAGGTGCGTTGCAAAGCGGCCGAGGCGCAGTGTACAAATGCTGCTCCGGACCTACGCAAAGTGGATTGGCTCCACATCGGACCGGACCGATCTGAACAGGCTGTAAACGTCACGAATGGCCCATTTTTTGGCCCAGACCACTCGCTGCAAGTGGTGAAAGCCTTAGAAACCAAGCCTGCTATTGGTAAGACGCGACATTTAATTATAAGATCGCGCCTTCCCCTATTTCGTCGCCCCGTGCGGCTTTCGCCGCAGGTCTCGCCCGTTTCTCGATAAAACAAGGCTTTGAGTATCTGCGGTCTGTTGCAAAAAGGTAGTTAATGATGAGCGCAAGGCACTTTCTCTCCCTGATGGATTGCACGCCCGAAGAGCTGGTCAGCGTGATTCGTCGAGGCATCGAGCTGAAGGACCTGCGTAATCGCGGCGTACTCTTCGAGCCCCTGAAAAACCGCGTTCTCGGGATGATTTTCGAGAAGTCGTCTACCCGCACCCGCCTGTCTTTCGAAGCCGGCATGATCCAGCTCGGTGGCCAGGCAATCTTCCTGTCCCCGCGCGACACCCAGCTGGGTCGTGGCGAGCCGATCAGCGACTGCGCCATCGTCATGTCGCGCATGCTCGACGCGGTGATGATCCGTACCTTTGCCCACAGCACCCTGACCGAGTTTGCGGCCAACTCCCGCGTACCGGTGATCAACGGCCTGTCCGACGACCTGCATCCGTGCCAGTTGCTGGCCGACATGCAAACCTTCCTCGAACACCGCGGCTCGATCCAGGGCAAGACCGTGGCCTGGATCGGCGACGGCAACAACATGTGCAACAGCTATATAGAAGCGGCGATCCAGTTCGACTTCCAACTGCGCATCGCCTGTCCCGAAGGCTACGACCCCAACCCTGAATTCGTCGCCCGCGCCGGCGACCGGGTGAGCATCGTGCGCGATCCGAAAGACGCGGTGATCGGCGCCCACCTGGTGAGCACCGATGTCTGGACCTCCATGGGCCAGGAAGAAGAAACCGCCCTGCGCCTCAAGCTGTTCGCGCCGTTCCAGGTCAATCGCGCACTGCTCGACCTGGCCGCCGAAGACGTGCTGTTCATGCACTGCCTGCCCGCTCACCGTGGCGAAGAAATCAGCCTCGACCTGCTGGACGATCCGCGCTCCGTCGCGTGGGACCAGGCAGAAAACCGTCTCCACGCACAAAAGGCCCTGCTCGAGTTTCTGGTCGAGCCGGCGTACCACCACGCATGAGCCAGCCATTACTGCTTAACCTGCGCAATCTCGCCTGCGGCTACCAGGACCAACGGGTCGTGCAGAACCTCAACCTGCACCTCAACGCCGGCGATATCGGTTGCCTGCTCGGTTCCTCCGGCTGTGGCAAGACCACCACCCTGCGCGCGATTGCCGGTTTCGAACCGGTGCACGAAGGTGAAATCCAACTGGCCGGCGAAACCATCTCCAGCGCCGGCTTCACCCTGGCACCGGAGCGCCGCCGGATCGGCATGGTGTTCCAGGACTACGCCCTGTTCCCGCACCTCAGCGTGGCGGACAACATTGCCTTCGGCATCCGCAAGCATCCGCAGAAGAACCGGGTGGTCGAGGAACTGCTGGAACTGGTCAACCTGAAGAACCTCGGCAAGCGTTTCCCCCACGAGCTGTCCGGCGGCCAGCAGCAGCGCGTCGCACTGGCCCGGGCACTGGCGCCGGAACCGCAGTTGCTGCTGCTCGACGAACCCTTCTCCAACCTCGATGGCGAACTGCGGCGCAAGCTCAGCCACGAAGTGCGCGACATCCTCAAGGCACGGGGCACCAGTGCGATCCTGGTGACCCACGACCAGGAAGAAGCCTTCGCCGTCAGCGATCACGTCGGGGTGTTCAAGGAAGGCCGCCTGGAGCAATGGGACACGCCGTACAACCTCTATCACGAACCGCTGACGCCGTTCGTGGCGAGTTTTATCGGCCAGGGTTATTTCATCCGTGGCCAGCTGGACAGCCCGGAATCGGTGCAGACCGAGCTCGGTGTACTGCGCGGCAACCGCGCCTACACCTGGCCGCCCGGCGGCGCGGTGGATGTGCTGCTACGCCCGGACGACATCGTTTATGCACCGGACAGCGCCCTCAAGGCGCGGATCGTCGGCAAGAGTTTCCAGGGCGCCTCGACCCTGTACCGCCTGCAACTGCCGACCGGCAGCCAGCTGGAATCGATCTTCCCGAGCCACGCCGATCACCTGGTCGGCGCTGACGTGGGAATCCGCGTGGCCGCCGAACACCTGGTGCTGTTCCAGGCCTCCGGCAGCACCGCGGCGCAACTGCCACAGGCCGAATCAGGCGTTCGCCGCTACAGCAGCGCCCAGTGACATCCCACAGGAGCCGGTTCGCCGGCTCCTGTGTCGTGACGCCCCCTCATCTTCCCCCCTTCCAGACAGATACTGAGACCTCAGGCTGCGCGCCGAATCAGTCGCGACCGATATCGGCGAAGGTCGCCTGGGTGTGTTCGGCCAGCACGGCAGCCGCGAGTTCGACCTCAAGCCCGCGCCGACCAGCACTGACGAAGATGCTGGCAAAGGGTTGCGCACTGTTGTCGATAAAGGTGCGCAGGCGCTTTTTCTGCCCCAGCGGGCTGATGCCGCCCAGCAGGTAACCGGTCGCTCGTTGCGCGGCAGCCGGGTCGGCCATCTCGGCTTTTTTCACCCCAGCGGCGTGTGCCAGGGCCTTGAGGTCGAGACTTCCGACGACCGGCACCACAGCCACCAGCAATTCGCCCTTTTCACTGCTGGCCAACAGCGTCTTGAACACCTGCGCCGGATCGAGGCCAAGCTTTTCCGCTGCCTCCAGACCATAGGAAGCCGCCTTTGGGTCGTGTTCATAACTGTGCACCCGATGTTCGGCGCGAACTTTTTTCAGCAGATCCAGTGCAGGGGTCATGGCAACTCCATAGGCAGGGAAAACAACAGAAACAATGCCGGCGATTCTAGGATATCCGCCCGCAAAAGGCTCTATTCCAAGGCTCATCCTCCAGCCCAGGCAGCCGCCGGCACCAGGCTGGCCGCGCCTTCTGCGCAAAACCCGCAAGCTTCCCGCAAGATCATTCACACAACTGATAGTTATAAAATGACCAATGGTTCACTTTCGACCTTTGACAGTAATGTTTCTTGTCTATATTTTTTCGTTTGCGAATATCATGTGCTAGATCCAACAGCCGTACCCAGCAGTAAGCCGCGCCCAGGATGGGGATCCTGCCGACGGTGAAAATCGCGCTCGGCGCCCTTTACGCCAGTGCCAGACAACAACAAAAACCGAGGTTTTCCATGACAACTGCGTTACAACAACCGTCGCTCTCCGGCCAGTGCATGGCCGAATTCCTGGGTACAGCCTTGTTGATCTTCTTCGGCACCGGTTGCGTCGCCGCGCTCAAGGTCGCGGGTGCCAGCTTTGGCTTGTGGGAAATCAGCATCATCTGGGGGATCGGCGTGAGCATGGCGATCTACCTCACCGCCGGCGTTTCCGGCGCGCACCTCAACCCCGCGGTCAGTATCGCGCTGTGCATCTTTGCCGACTTCGAGAAGCGCAAGCTGCCGTTCTACATCTTTTCCCAGATCGCCGGCGCCTTCTGCGCGGCGCTGCTGGTCTACACGCTGTACAGCAACCTGTTCTTCGATTACGAACAAGCCCACCAGATGGTCCGCGGCTCCCAGGCCAGCCTCGAGTTGGCGTCGGTGTTCTCCACCTTTCCCAACCCGGCGCTGTCCACCGCCCAGGCGTTCCTGGTCGAAGTGGTGATTACCGCGATCCTGATGGGCGTGATCATGTCCCTGACCGACGACAACAACGGCTTGCCACGCGGTCCGATGGCGCCGCTGCTGATCGGCCTGCTGATTGCCGTGATCGGCAGTGCCATGGGTCCGCTGACCGGTTTCGCGATGAACCCGGCGCGGGATTTTGGTCCTAAACTGATGACATTCTTCATGGGTTGGGGCGAGGTTTCCTTCACCGGCGGCCGCGATATTCCGTACTTCCTGGTTCCGATCTTCGCGCCGATTGTCGGTGCCTGCCTCGGCGCCGTGGCTTACCGCGGGCTGATTGCCCGTCACCTGCCAACCGTCGCCCCTGCTCCAACGGATGCCGAAAAAGCCATTGACGGCAAAGTAAGAACTTCTTGAAACCGGTGGCGCAAGGTCCTGCCCAATCCCGACCTGCGCCTCTTGCCCACTTCCTTATTTTTGTCCAAGGCAATCGACATGACCGACATTCAGAATAAAAACTACATCATTGCCCTCGATCAGGGTACGACCAGCTCCCGCGCGATCATCTTCGATCGCGACGCCAACGTCGTGTGCACCGCCCAGCGCGAATTCGCCCAGCATTACCCGCAAGCCGGCTGGGTCGAACACGACCCGATGGAAATCTTCGCCACCCAGAGCGCGGTGATGGTCGAGGCCCTGGCGCAAGCCGGCCTGCACCATGACCAGGTCGCCGCCATCGGCATCACCAACCAGCGCGAAACCACCGTGGTCTGGGACAAGACCACCGGCCGGCCGATCTACAACGCCATCGTCTGGCAGTGCCGCCGCAGCACCGAAATCTGCCAGCAGCTCAAGCGCGATGGCCTGGAAGACTACATCCGCAACACCACCGGCCTGGTCACCGACCCGTACTTCTCCGGCACCAAACTGAAGTGGATCCTCGACAACGTCGAAGGCAGCCGCGAACGCGCGCGCAACGGCGAACTGCTGTTCGGCACCGTCGACAGCTGGCTGATCTGGAAATTCACCGGCGGCAAGACCCACGTCACCGACTACACCAACGCTTCGCGCACCATGCTCTTCAACATCCACACCCTGGAGTGGGATGCGAAGATGCTGGAAGTGCTGGATATCCCTCGGGAAATGCTGCCGGAAGTGAAATCCTCCTCGGAAATCTACGGCCGTACCAAAAGCGGTATAGCCATCGGCGGGATCGCCGGCGACCAGCAGGCCGCGCTGTTCGGTCAGATGTGCGTCGAGCCGGGCCAGGCGAAGAACACCTATGGCACTGGTTGCTTCCTGCTGATGAACACCGGCGACAAGGCGGTCAAGTCCAAGCACGGCATGCTCACCACCATCGCCTGCGGCCCTCGCGGTGAAGTGGCTTACGCCCTGGAAGGCGCAGTGTTCAACGGTGGCTCCACCGTGCAGTGGCTGCGTGACGAACTGAAGATCATCAACGACGCCCACGACACCGAATACTTCGCCAACAAGGTCAAGGACAGCAACGGCGTATACCTGGTCCCGGCCTTCACCGGCCTGGGCGCTCCGTACTGGGACCCCTACGCCCGTGGCGCGCTGTTCGGCCTGACCCGTGGCGTGCGCGTGGACCACATCATCCGCGCCGCGCTGGAATCGATCGCCTACCAGACCCGCGACGTCCTCGACGCCATGCAGCATGACTCCGGCGAACGCCTCAAGGCCCTGCGCGTGGATGGCGGCGCGGTGGCCAACAACTTCCTCATGCAGTTCCAGGCCGACATCCTCGGCACCCAGGTCGAGCGTCCGCAAATGCGCGAAACCACGGCCCTGGGCGCGGCCTACCTGGCCGGCCTGGCCTGCGGTTTCTGGGGCAGCCTGGAAGAGCTGCGCGGCAAGGCGGTGATCGAGCGCGAGTTCGAACCACAGCTGGCCGAAACCGAGAAGGAAAAGCTCTACGCCGGCTGGAAAAAAGCCGTCAGCCGCACCCGCGACTGGGAACCGCACGAAGGCGCTGAATAAGCCAAGTCGCGGATTCGTATCAGGTTGTAACTGGTCGGGAGCGGATTCCTGCGGCATCATGGGCAAATTTTGCATGGCAGCCCAAAGGAAGCCCCATGAATCTGCCTCCCCGTCAGCAGCAAATCCTCGAGCTGGTCCGCGAACGCGGCTATGTCAGCATCGAGGAGATGGCCCAGCTGTTCGTCGTTACACCGCAAACCATCCGCCGCGATATCAACCAGCTGGCGGAAGTGAACCTGTTGCGTCGCTACCATGGCGGCGCAGCCTACGACTCCAGTGTCGAAAACACCGCCTACGCCATGCGCGCCGATCAGATGCGCGACGAGAAACAACGCATCGGCGAAGCCATCGCCGCGCAGATCCCCGATCACGCCTCGCTGTTCATCAACATCGGCACCACCACCGAATCCATTGCCCGGGCGCTGCTCAATCACAGCCACCTGAAGATCATCACCAACAACCTGCACGTGGCCTCCATGCTCAGCGCCAAGGACGACTTCGACGTGCTGCTGACCGGTGGCAATGTGCGCCGCGATGGCGGGGTGGTCGGCCAGGCCAGTGTCGACTTCATCAACCAGTTCAAGGTCGACTTTGCCCTGGTCGGCATCAGCGGTATCGACGAGGACGGCAGCCTGCTGGACTTCGACTACCAGGAAGTGCGGGTTTCCCAGGCGATCATCGCCAATGCCCGCCAGGTGATCCTGGCCGCCGACTCCAGCAAATTCGGGCGCAATGCCATGATCCGCCTCGGCCCCATCAGCCTGATCGATTGCCTGGTCACCGACCAGCAGCCGGTTCCGGCGCTGACCCAGTTGCTGCAGCAGCACAAGATTCGCCTGGAAGTCGTCTGA